>USEQ01000011.1 GCA_900553655.1 uncultured Slackia sp.
ACGCTTGGTGCGCATGACGCGCGGGCCGAACGATACGAAGAAACCGCGATCCAAAGCGCGCTGCAGCTGGTCGGACGTACCGGCGAACGAATGCAGCACCAGCGCACGCCCTCCTACGAGCGCAGGAGTCCGACGGCCCGCCCCGCGCAGGGCGCCAGCGCGCTCGAACGCGTCAATCACCTCGTCCACAGCGCGTACTGCATGAATAGACACAAGTCCGTTTGCACACGACCCTTCGCCGCTGCATACCCGCGGCTGCAGGCCTTGAGTCCTTTTTGCGCAAGCCGCGACAATCCGTTCGAAAATATCGACCTGTCTTTCGCGCGTCTCCTCATGGCGAGGCGAAAAGTCAAGTCCCACTTCGCCGATGAAGGCGCTCGACGGGGCGATCGCCTCGAACCGCTCGATCTGCGCATCATCGTCCGAAATAAACCAGGGATGCAGTCCGAGTCCTACGCGAACGCTCGAACACGAAGAAAATCGACGCACGTCCTTTTCGTACGATAAAGGGTCCACCGTTGCCGAGAACGCCGTAAGCGATTCGGCGGCGCGGCACGCGATCGATTCCCCGTCTTTCGAGAAGCCGAGATGGCAATGCATATCGAACATCGCATCACGCACCGGAAGACGTCCCGCTTTGATTCTGAGGCGTCCCGCCCGTGCCAGAAGAAGACGAACCGGAGCTTGACGAATCGCCCGATGAGGAAGACCCGCCGGAAGTAGAGCCTCCCGTGCTCCCGTCCGCTCCGGAACCCGTGCTTCCCTGATCGCCGGAGCTGTCGGTTGACGACCCGTCACCGGTCGTGCCCGTCGTACCGCCCGACGACGTCCCCTGCTGGCTCTCGGACCCGCCTCCCGTCGAAGAGGAATCAGACCCCGTCGAAGCCGACGAATCCTCTTTATTCGAAGAAGATTCCTGGTCGGAAGTGCTCGACGAAGATGCATCCGTGGAATGGGCCTCCCCGGAATCCTTGCTTTCGCCCCCACCCTGAGAAGCGCTTTGGACATGCGAAGCGTCCTGTTTCACATCCTGCGGCTCATGCCAGGAGGCGACGATGGAAGGCGCCTTCGCCCCTACGCCTTGGCCCGCCGTAACCACCTCGATAACGACGGCGGAAAGCAGCATGGCCACCAGTGCCGAAACCGCAGCGACAATCACCGCGCTCTTTTGGATTTTGGCTTTGCGTTCACGAGCCGCACGAGCGCGAACAAGAGCCGATTCGGCGTAAGCCTCGGATTTGCTGCTCCGACCATTATTGGAGACGGTTCGGGACGCAGCACCGTGCGACGAAGCGCCGGATGAAGCCGCCTCCAGGACCACGGTTTCGTCCGACGCCGCACGCGAGACATGCATGCCATCAACGCCCAAAGCACGCGTGCTCGTCGCGGAAGCGTCGTTTGCGCCAAGCGCACCCATCGCGATTGTTTTATCCGCTGAAGCGACGTCTCCGCGTGCAGGGCCAACAGCACCGAACGCATGCGTAGCCACGCTGGAAAAACCCTCATTCGTCCCGACCCCGGCAGAACCAATCGACCCATCGGCGAAATGGCTTTTCCCGTCAGAAGCGGACGAGGAGTGGGTCGGGGCAATATCCTTGATCTTCTCCGCAGAGGCGGAGAGGAACTTCTTATACACCTGCGATGCGACAGCGGAAACAATCGAGCCCACAGCAGCGCCGATCAAAGACCCCGCTATGCCGATCCGAGATGCAAGCAGCATGGAAGTCACCGCGGCCAGGGCGCCCGCAAGCAGCTGCGCTATCGAAAGGTCGTCGAAGAGCGTAAGCCAAAACGGCTTCTTCTTCTCGTCTTCGTCTTGCCGTTCCTGCATAAGCCATCTCCTTCGCCGGCAACGCATGTCGCGTTACCGCGTCCTGAAAAACAAAGCTCACATCGATCGAAGACGTCACTCGGTATCCATGGCGCGTGCAAGGATTTGCATGCGTTCCTCGACGTCTTTGATAACGCGGCTGCAATACAGCAGCTCATCAGACGAATCGATGCCTTCGACGCTATGCACGGCCTTGTATTTCAGCCCGTGCTCGAGACTCGCCCAGAAGTCCATGGCAATGGTTCTAATCTGGACCTCGACAGGAACAAGCTCTTTTTTATCCATGAAGTACACCGGCATCCGTACGATAACATGCAGGCTTCTGTACCCGTTCGGTTTCGGGTGCTCGATATAGTCTTTCACCTCGACGATTTCCAGGTCGTCCTGCTTGCGCAGAAGGCTAAGCAGCCCGTATACGTCGTGGATGTACGAGCAAATAACGCGCACGCCCGCAATGTCGAAGATGTTCGCCTCCATGGATTCAACGGAGACGGGCAGGTTTCGTCTTTTGAGCTTCTCGTAGATGCTCACAGGATTTTTCACGCGCGATTCGATATGGTGAATAGGATTGCGATTCTTCTTCAGGCTCAAATCCCGGTCGAGCACCTCAAAGCGAACTTCCATCTGACGCATGGCGGACTCGTAACGCTGCAGCGAAGCGCGCATGGCCGACCCCACCACTTTCGC
Organism: uncultured Slackia sp.; assembly: GCA_900553655.1. Classification (GTDB taxonomy): domain Bacteria; phylum Actinomycetota; class Coriobacteriia; order Coriobacteriales; family Eggerthellaceae; genus Slackia. Next base: position 2,519 of record USEQ01000011.1, read on the forward strand.
CTGCAAAGACAGCGCGTCGTGGTTGACGCCTTCTTTATCGGCGAAACGAGCAAGAAACTCCCCCGTCGCGTTGCGCGCCATCTCTTCGCTCGAAAGAGGCGTGGTATGGGACGGATTGCCTATGCGCGACGTATGCTTCCCCTGCGCAGCGGACGAAGTCTCGTCTTCGAGAACACACATGGGGCTGGAATTCGAAATGGATGTCATGAACGCCCTTTCGTAGTGCAAAGCGCACCGTATCCTATCGTAACGTTTGACGCGCGGCAGCATGCAGCATGGCATGAGCATTCGACGCGCAGTGTCATCATAGCGAAGCGCTGCGCACGGCAAAAAATCGTTGCCGAAACGCCACGGTACCTTCTGACAATGACCAGATTATTTCCGTTTTCGCGCACTGCCGCGGGTCTTTTGTCCCGTCTTGGAAGAATGCGGCGCGCGGTTGGCGGCAGCGTCCTTGCGCGACCCGCCTCCTTTGCGCGCGGTGCCCCCGTGCGACCCGCCTCCTTTGCGCGGACGCACCAGGCATTCGGGGCCATATCCCACCAAATCCATGCGCCCGGCCTTGCGAAGCGCCTCTATCACCAAGTCGTGATTCTTCGGATCGCGGCATTGGATAAGTGCGCGCTGCAACGCCTTTTCATGCGTGCTTTTCGGCGTGTAAACCGGCTTCATCGTCCGAGGGTCGACCCCGGTGTAATACATGCATGTCGACATGGTAGACGGCGTGGGGTAGAAATCCTGCACCTGTTCCGGCATATATCCCAGGTCTCGGCAATACTCTGCCAACTCGACCGCTTCCTTGAGCGTGGATCCCGGATGGGACGACATGAGGTAAGGAACCAGGTACTGTTTCTTACCCAAGTCGGCGTTAACGCGCGCATAGCGATCGCGAAAGCGCTCGTACACCGCATTGCCCGGCTTGCCCATGACGGAAAGCACCGCGTCGGATACGTGTTCAGGCGCCACCTTGAGCTGACCGCTCACGTGGTGCTCGCACAGCTCGCGAATAAACGTGTCGTCGGGGTCGGCAAGCGCGTAGTCAAACCGAACGCCCGAGCGCACGAACACCTTCTTCACCTCGGGCATGGAGCGAAGCGTCCGCAAGACATCAAGATAGTCTTCATGATCGACCTCGAGCTTCGAGCAAGGTTTCGGAAAAAGACAGCTTTTATGGGGACACGCTCCGTGCTTCATCTGCTTCTGACACGCCGGAGCCCTGAAGTTCGCCGTAGGCCCGCCAACATCGTGGATATAGCCCTTGAAATCAGGGTCGTCGAAGAACAGCTTCGCCTCTTCGACAAGCGACTCCTTGCTCCTCGACTGCACAATACGCCCCTGATGAAACGTCAGCGCGCAAAAAGAGCACTCGCCGAAGCAGCCGCGATTGCTCGACAAGCTGAACTTGACCTCGGTGATGGCGGGAACACCCCCCGCCGATTCGTACGAAGGATGGTACGTGCGCATATACGGCAATCGGTACACCGCATCGAGTTCGGAGCGAGACAGGGGCTTCGAGGGCGGGTTTTGCACCACATACACCTGATGGGGGTATTCCTCCACCAGACGCTTCCCGGTGAACGGATCGGAGTTGAGGTATTGCGTGTTGAAACTGCGCGCGTACGCAAGCTTGTCGTCAAGCATCTCTTCGAAGGGGGGAAGGACGATGGCGTCGTAGACGTGCTCGAGCGAACGGGTCTTGTACACCGTACCCTCGATGAACGTGATGTCCTCGATGGAAAGGCCGCTTTGCAACGCATCGGCAATCTCTACGATGGAGCGCTCCCCCATGCCGTACGAGACGATATCGGCACCGGAATCAAGAAGAATCGAGCGCTTCAGCTTGTCGGACCAGTAGTCATAATGCGCGAGCCTGCGCAGGCTCGCTTCAATGCCGCCCAGGATGATGGGGGTCTTCTTGTAGACGCGGCGGATGAGGTTTCCGTATACGGCGGCGGCGTGGTTGGGGCGAAGCCCCGCCTGCCCTCCGGGCGAGTAGGCGTCGTTTCGTCGCGGTTTTTTCGACGAGGTATAGTGATTGACCATAGAGTCCATATTGCCGGCCGACACCAAAAATCCAAGGCGCGGCTCCCCAAACACCGCAATGCTTTGCGGGTCCGTCCAATCGGGCTGTGCGATAACGCCTACGCGATACCCGTTCGCCTCGAGCACACGCGTGATGATGGCGGCGCCGAACGACGGGTGGTCAACATAGGCGTCCCCCGAAACGTACACGAAGTCGACCTCGTCCCAGCCGCGCCTGCGCGCCTCGTCCATCGTAATCGGCAAGAAGCCCTGCGTCATCGTTCATCCCTTCGTCGTCGTACTGCGCTCTTCCGCATGTGCGGAAGATGCCATCCTGCTCGCGCAGGCTCAACCATAAGCGTTATGCAATGCCGACAATGCTTCGTATCACGTCGCCGGCGATCATCTGACCCATGATGGGAGGCATGAAAGAAAGCGTGCCGAGCTCCGTCCTTTCACGGCGCATCGACCCTTCAGCCGCAGCAACGGCGACGGGCTGCTCGGACGAGTACAGCACACGCATCGCGCCTATGCCCTGTTTTCGCGCAAGCTTGCGGACGGAACGGCACAGCGGGCACGATTGCGTCTGATAAATATCCGCAAACGACAGCATTTCGGGATGACATTTGTTCGCCGCCCCCATACTGCCGACGAAAGCGATGCCGTGTTCTTCGGCGTACGATGCCAGTGCAAGCTTCGTCGTGACCGTGTCAACGGCATCAACGATGAAGTCGACGGGGTCCGTGAGAAAATCTCCCACGTTGTCCGTGGTGACGAAGGCGTCATGGGCAACAATGCGCACCCCGGGAGCGATATCCCTCACCATGGAAGCCATCACGTCGACCTTCCTTTTCCCGATCGTGCTGTAGAAGGCTATGGCCTGCCTGTTGATGTTGCTCTCCTCCACCGCATCGCGATCGACGAGCACGAGCGTTCCCACGCCCGCACGCGCCAAGGCCTCTACGCAGCTTGAGCCCACGCCTCCAAGACCGAAAACAGCGACGCGCGCCTCGGAGAGACGGCGCAGGCCATCCTCGCCGATCATCCTCGCCGAACGCTCCATTCGAGCGGTTTCATCTATGCGTCCCCTGTTGGCCATAGCACGCCTTCTTCCACCTATCACGTACAATACAATGCAAACGTTGTCCCTGCTCAATAATCTCTATACGCTGTATAAAGATTATCTGCTAAAGAAAGAGAGGGGCGTCCGCATGCCGCGAACGCCCCTCTCGCGAACCCTCGGTTCGGTCGAATCCTCGAAACAGCCTAGGAAGCGTCCGCCGCATCAGCAGAAGCGTCTCCCTGGGCACTCTTCGCGCCGTCTTCTTGAGAAGACGAGCCGTCTCCCGCATATTCCGCAACCAAAGCATCGGCCTTCGAAAGGTGCTCGATACCGCTGTCGTAGCGCGCCTGGATTTCTTTAAGCTGGGTTTCAAGCGCGGATGCATCGGGGTTCTGGGAATTCTGCAAGGCGGCATAAGCTTCCACGTAATCGGACAGGGCCGTGCTCAATTCCTCAGCGCCTGCCTTGTACTCTTCGTGCACCTGGGAAAGCCCTTCGGGAACCTGAAGCTCGGAGATCTTCTCGAGCTTCTTCGCCGCCTCGGAGGCGGACTGACGCATTGCCGCAATATCGCCCTCGGTGGCTGCTGTCCCGAACGATTCAAGGGCATCGGACGCTTCGGTGCTGATGCTGTTCACGCTTGCCATATACTCGCGATTCAGCTGCGCGGGAGTCTTTTTCTCGGCGTCGCCGCCGGAGCACGAGACCAAAAGCATGCAGAGGGCGCACACGGCGCACGCGCAGGCCGCTATGCGGGAAATATGTTTCATACGATTGCTCATAGGTACCCTTTCATACGGTGTAGCATCGAAACTATACCAAAGAAAGAACGACGCCCGAAAGCGTCGCTCCAATTTCCACATGAGGTTGCCTAGCCGTTACGCTCCTCTATCGAACGCCTAGGCGCATGCCGCATTTCGAGCGGCTCATACGCGCGGTGTTACTGACGGTCCTGAAGATGCTCGATGACTTCCGCGACCGATTGGGCCTCCGCAGAACTGCGGCACATGACGAAGATGGAATCATCGCCCGCCAACGTGCCCGCAACGCCTTTGAGCTGCGCGGCATCGAGAGCGACAGCAACGCCGCTTGCAATTCCGGGAGGAGTCCTTATGACGAGGAAGTTGTTCACGATTTCTATGGTTTCGACCAATTCCCCCACCATACGCTGCAAACGCAGATCCTCGGGCAAGACGTAGTACCCGTCGCGCGATTTCGCAAGACCCATCCCCGCGATATCGCGCGACACGGTTGCCTGCGTGCAATCGTAGCCTTCAGAACGGAGCTGATCCACAAGGTCTCTCTGCGTCTTGATATTCCCACGCCTGATGATCTCACGAATCACATCGTGGCGCACTGCTCGCTTTGTCATCTTTCCCCCTCGATTTATACAAAGCAGAAGGCCGAAGCGCCGGCCCCCGTCGCTATTCGAGCACCTAAAATACAGTGTTCTGTATCATCTTTGTCTAATATTCACCTCTGAAGCTCATTTTGTCAACGAATCCGAACAAGAATGAATATTCACTGCACCAATTCGTTGCCCTACGGCAATACCGTACCATTTTTTGCAGGAAAAACCGGCAAAATGCCTCATCTGTTGCATATTGCGTAAAGAACAATGCAACAGAGAGGAAACAAGACCGCGATCTCTTCTTCGCCGCCATCATGCCAAGGCTTTCTTGCGTTACCATACGACCAAACACGTTGCAAGGAGAAAACATGCACGATACCGATCTGTTCGCCCTTCAGAACGAAGGCACTGAGCGCAATCTCGCAGAATGCCAGCCTGCCCGAAAACGCAACATCGAAGCGCTCGTTTCCTTTTTTCGAGCGGGCTGCAAGCAGAATTCTCGAGACGTCGGCATCGAACTCGAGCATTTTCTGGTGGACGGGACCGGAGAGCCGCTCTCCTACAGCCAGCCCCATGGCGTCAGAGATATTCTTACGAGCCTCAGCGAACGTTACCCTCAGGTCACGGCACATAATGGGGACATTCTCGGTGTTGCAAAGCCCGGCATGAACGTCACCATAGAGCCGGCCGCCCAGCTCGAGCTCTCTGCTGGACCGTTTTGCTCGCTCGATACCGCACGGAGAGTTTTCGACGAATTCGAAGCCGACGTGGCGCGCGAACTCGAGCCCGTATCCGGCAAGTCCCTCGCCATAGGCTACGACCCCGCCTGCCGCGCCGTCGATAAAGAGCTCATCCCCAAAGCGCGATACGAATTCATGAACGAGTATCTTTCCGCCATTTCACCCTGGGGTCCGCGTATGATGCGCGCAAGTGCTTCCACCCAGGTTTCCATCGACTACTGCGACGAGCAGAACTGCATAAAGAAAATGCGCGTCGCTTCGGTGCTCGCTCCCCTTTTCGCCCTTGTATGCGATAACGCCGCCGTCTTCGAAGGCGGTCCACGTCCGCATAAGCTCATGCGCACCGAGGTCTGGAAATACTGCGACCCCGACCGCTGCAACACGCCCCCGCATGTTCTGGACGACGATTTCGGATTCGAATCCTATGCGGAATACATCCTCGATACGCCCGCCATCGTGCGCGTCGACGACGCAGGCGAGGCGCACTACGACACGCGCACATTCGGGGAAATCTACGCGAACACGCCCATGAATCGCGCAAACGTCGAGCACGCCCTCTCCATGGTGTTTCCCGACGTGCGCCTGAAAACATACGTGGAAATTCGCCCTGCAGACTCCATGCCCACTCCGTATGCAATCGCATATGCTGCGCTTATCAAGGGGCTTTTCTACTGCGACGAATGTCTGGAGGCCTTGTACGCCTCTTGTAGAAACGTCGCCCTGGAAGACATTTGGCGCGCAAAGGAATCCCTTATGGAGAACGGATACCGCGGAAAGGCCTATGGCAGAAACGTCGACGAGATATGCGACGAGATGTTCGATCTTGCGCGTCGCGGCCTGAACGCGATTGCGCCGCACGAGAAAGATTACCTGGAGCCCCTTGCCAAGCTCGTTGCCGCGCGCACAACGCTGGCCGACCTTTCCTAAACGCCGCACGTCCCATGGGCGTCGGGGCGTTTCGCGAACATCGATTTCGCAAAACGGTCCGCTTCATGCACAACGGCCTCAGGATGCATGTCCTGAGGCCGTTTTCATTTGACATCTCGCAATCTGGGCCTGGTCTCTGCCCTGAAATCAAGCCTGCGACTAAGCGCGCTGCTCGGCTCCCGTAGCGTTCGAGACCTTCTTCACCAAACGGTCGTGGGCCTTGTCCACTTCCTCGCTCGTGAGCGTTCGGTCCGCCGCTCGATACGTCAGCGAATACGCCATAGACTTCTTGCCTGCTCCGATGCGCTCTTCATCGCGATAGACATCGAACAGTTGCACGCCTTCGAGCAGCTTGCCGCCTGCCGATGTCATGCACTGCATGAGCTTCTCGTTGGTGACGGATTCGTCCACCACGAACGCAGCGTCGCGTGCGACTGCGGGGAACTGAGGAACGTCCACGTAATCGCGGGCGGGACGTGCGGCGCGCTCGAGCACGGTCATATCAAGCTCGAATGCAACAACGGGCGCTGCCGCCTCGAAGGCATCGGCCGCGAGAGGATGGATCTCGCCAACCCAGCCGACCACGTCACCGCCGGAAAGCATCTGGGCCGCTCGGCCGGGCTGCAGATGCGGAGCCTCTTCGGAAGACAGGGCCTTGAAGCGAACCTTGGGCAGCGCCAGTTCGCGAGCGATGGACTCAAGCACGCCTTTGCCGTCGAAGAAGTCGAAGGCCACAGGAGCATTGTTCCAGGCTGCAGGGCCCATGGCTCCAGCCAAAACGCCGGCAAGCTTACGACGCTCCTTCGGCTGGGCCGCGCCTTCGCGCGCCGAGAACACCGTGCCGATTTCGTAGAGTTGGATATTGCTCACGCCTCGGCTTTGGTTGTACGCCACGCTGCGCAGCAGTCCGGGAACGATGGTGCGACGCATGCAAGACTGCTCGGCATTCATCGGGTTGATGAGCTCGGCCGCCTCGCCAAGGCCCTCTTCGTTCATGCGCAGCTTCTCGACATCGTCTGCGGCGGCGAACGAATACGTCATGGTCTCGTTCATGCCGCATGCGGAAAGCGTAGCATGCAGCTTCGCATCCACGAGCTGCTGCGGAGCGCGCACGCCAAGACGTCCGCGGCCTGCGGGCAGCGTAGACGGAATGCGATCCATACCGTAGAGACGCAAGACCTCCTCGTAAAGGTCGATCTCGCGCTCGAGGTCGGGACGGAACGTGGGCGCCACCACGCGCAGCACGCCCTCGCCCTTGTCGGCCACGGCGCAGCCGAGGCGCTCGAGGCACTCGACGATGAAATCGACGGGAATCGCTTCGCCCATCATCTTCTGGAAACGCTCGATGCGAAATGCCAGCACGCGCTCTTCGGGTGCGCCCGCGGGCCATTCGTCAACGATGCCGGCACAGACGGTACCGCCGGAAACCTCAGCGATCAGGGCGGCTGCGTAATCGGCGCGCTGATCGACGTTCATGTCGTCCACACGGCGCTCGTAGCGCAAAGAGGATTCGCTGATCAATCCCAGGTTGCGGCTCGTGCGGCTGGTATGCGCCGGGCTGAATGCGGCGGTTTCCAGCAAAACGTTCACGGTGGCATCGGTCACTTCGGAATCGAGCCCGCCCATAACGCCCGCCAACGCCACGGCACGCTTCGGCGTGGCGATGACGGTCATGTCGTCGGTAAGCTCGCGCTCGGCTTCGTCGAGCGTAACGAGTTTTTCGCCATCCCGGGCGGCGCGCACGATGATATGCGCCGCGCCGTCTTCAAGGTCAAGCGTGTCGAAGTCGAAGGTGTGCAGCGGCTGGCCGAGCTCGAAGAGCACGTAGTTGGTCACGTCAACGATGTTGTTGATGGAACGCTGGCCGATAGCAGTCAGACGCTCGACAAGCCAATCAGGGCTCGGGCCCACCTTCACGCCCTTGATCAGGCGCGCGGTATAGCGGGGGCAACGCTCGGCGTCATCGATGGCAACACTGACCTGGCCTTCGATGGATTCGTCGGATTCCTCGAGCTGAGCAGCGGGCTCGCACCAATCAAGGCCGTACATAGCGCCCACCTCGCGCGCGAAGCCCACCATGGAAAGGCAATCGGGACGGTTCGGCGTGATCTCCAGATCGATAACCGTGTCAGTAAGGCCCAGGTATTCGGCGATCGGCGTGCCCACAGCGGCGTCTTCGGGAAGAATCCAGATGCCTTCGTGATCGGTGCCAAGACCGAGCTCGCGCTTCGAGCAGCACATGCCGCAGCTAGCAACACCGCGCAGCTTGGATTTCTTGATTTTGAAATCGCCGGGAAGCACCGCGCCAACCGTGGCCACGGGGACCTTGATACCCTGAGCGATATTGGGAGCGCCGCACACGATTTGAACGGGCTCTTCGCCGCCTACATTGACGGTGACCACATGCATGTGATCGCTGTCAGGATGCTCTTCGCACGTTTCCACATAGCCCACGACCACGCCGTCGAAGGTTGCACCGAGCGTCTCGACGCCTTCGACGCCCGTGCCCGTCAGGTCCAGGCGGTCGCAGAATTCTTTTATATCGGAAGGCACGTCCACATAATCGGACAGCCACTTCAAAGAAACTTTCATGCTGTTTTCCCTTCGAAACCTAGAACTGACGCAGGAAGCGCATATCGCCTTCAAGCAGCATGCGCAGGTCGGGCACGTTGTACTTCAGGCAAGCGATGCGTTCGACGCCCATGCCGAATGCGAAGCCGGAATACTTTTCGGGATCGATGCCAACGAAACCGTAAACGTTGGGGTCGACCATGCCGCAACCCAAGATTTCGAGCCAACCGGTGCCTTTGCACATGCGGCAGCGCTCGCCGTTGTGCAGATGACCCGTACCGCCGCAGACGCCGCAGCTCACATCGGCTTCGGCGGAAGGCTCAGTGAACGGGAAGTAATGAGCGCGGAAGCGAGTC
>USEQ01000012.1 GCA_900553655.1 uncultured Slackia sp.
CGGAAAGCATGGAGACGTATTACCAGGAGGCCGGCCGTGCCCGACGAGACGGGGAGCCGTCGGAATGCCTGCTTCTTTGGAGCGATGGCGACATTGCCACGTGCCGGTATTTCATAGAGGAAGGCGGCGGCAACGACGAACTTTCCGAAGAGGAAGCGCAGCGCGTCAAATCGGCGCAACGTCGCATGCTCGATGGCATGGTGGGGTATTGCCGCACCACGGGATGTCTCAGGCGCTATATTCTCGATTACTTCGGCGAAGATTCCCATGATGTGCGCGTTGAGGGGGAAGGCGGTGCCGTTTCGGACGGTTTTCACGGCGAAGGGGGTGCTGCGTCGGCTGCGTCTGCCGCGTCCGCTGATGGGTGTGGAAACTGCTCGAACTGCCTGGGCGATTTCGACGCCATAGACGTTACCGACACGGCGAAGCAATGCGTGCTGTGCGTGCGCGAGGTGCAGGGTGCTTTCGGCAAGAGCATGATCGCTGATATCGTGCGCGGTTCGCGTAGCCAGCGCGTGCTGGAAGGCGAACTCGACTGCCTGAAAAGCTACAACACGGTTTCCGATTCCGCAGCGCAGGTCAAAGAGGTCGTAGAGCTGCTTGCTGCGGCGGGCATACTCGATATTTCCGACGGGACGTATCCTGTGGTTGGTCTGGGCGCCCGTGCGTTCGAGGCCGAGCAGGAGGGCTTCTCATTCTCGATGAAGAAGATTCGTCGGCCTCGCAAGAAGGCCGTGCGGTCGTCTTTCGATGGTGTGTCTTCGTTCGGTGGCTCTGGCACGAGCGGACAGCGTGACGGACATGCAGCGTCTGGCGTTTTCGGGGCATACGTCGGGGGAGGGGAGGAGCTGTTCGAAAGATTGCGCGTCTTGCGCAAGAGCATCGCCGATGCGAACGGCATCGCTCCCTACATTGTCTTCTCCGATAAAGCATTGCGTGATATGTGCGCGCGCATGCCTGCAACGCCGGAGGCGTTTTTGCTGGTCAGCGGCGGGGGAGAGAAGAAACTCGAACGGTATGGCGAAGAATTCCTTGCCGAAATAGCCGCTTTCAAGGCCGAGAGGTAGTGGAAGACCCCGTATAGCGGGGTCTTCCACTGGAGGGCTCCGCATGACGGGGTCTTCTGATACGGATCGAATATCGGGCGTTCGCGCCTTTTGAAGAAGTTTTCGCTATCTTTCGATACGTCCGCAAAGGCACTTACAGTCAATATCGTTATGTAAAGACTCCCAGTTCAGAGCTTCATATACTTGCGATGTCAATCAGGGGCGCAGAGGGGAAATGCGCCTCGCAAGCAAGGAGGGTGTCTGTATGGGAATCCTGTATCAAGCGGGCGACATGTCGTATTGGGCCATTTGGCTCTTCGTCTTGTTCGCCCTCATGGCGTTCAACGAGTTCGGCCGCACGAGCAAATGGGGAGGAATCACGCTCTTCGCGATTGTCCCTATCGTTTTGACCGTGTTCGTATGGCCGACGACCGCCGCGCCTGGCAACGAATACGGAACGGGCACGTGGTTCAACTGGGTGAAGACGTATTCGGCGCTGGCAGGCTGCCTGGGCTTTATGGCGCTTCGGTTCGTCCATTGGAAAGGGGCCGACGGCAAAACCCATTACCTTTATGAGAAGAAATGGGCGTTGTGCTTCCCGCCGTTGATTCTGGCCATCAACATCGCCGAAGCGGTCATCCGCGACTTTCAGGTGTTCAGCTGGGGCCTCTGGGAGGGCGGCTACGTAGAGAATCTCTGGACCATGTCTGGTCCGTGGAATGTGATGAACGGCATTGCCGGCATTCTGAACATCGTCACTATCTGCGGATGGTTCGGCATTGTCATCTCGAAGGATAAAACGCGCGACATGATTTGGCCTGATATGATCTGGGCTTGGATCATCGCGTACGACTTCTGGAACTTCGCGTACACCTACAATTGCATTTCCGACCATTCTGCCTATTGCGGTCTGGCGCTGCTGCTCTCATGCACCATTCCGACGTTTTTCATCAAGCGCGGCGCGTGGTTGCAGCATCGTGCGCAGACGCTTGCACTCTGGATTATGTTCGTCATGACTGTGCCTCAGTTTGCCGACGTGCTGGCTCCCATTCCCACGACGCACAATCCGGCGGCATTTTTCGTCGTGAGCTTCATCGCCCTGGCAAGCAATGTGGCGTTGGCCGCGTATCAGTTCAACAAGATTCGCAAGAACAAGCTCAATCCCGTTAAAGACGAGCTGTATGTCGACACCTCCGTGTATAAGAAGGTTGTCGAAGAGAACATCTAGACATTATGTGCGATGAGGCATAATCACAGATAATCATCGAACGTAAAGAATTACGCCTCGTTTAGGCTGGTCGGTAACGTTTTCGTGTCGGGATGGTAACGGCTCTCTGCCCACTCTGTGTACCTGATGGCTTACCGCAGCGCAATTGGACAATCTTCCTATAATGAGGAAAACGCCCGTGTGAGAAACCCCGTTTATAATTTGGTTTTGGTTTCCCAGGACCAAACTTCGATCGGTTTCCACCGGGCGTTTTGTGCGTTAAAGCGCGGTATGCGGATATACCGTCATGCCGCAAGGAGGGAGGCCGATATGCGATTCGTTTCACCAGGCGCAACGTCGAGCAGACATGGCGATGCCCGTGTGGAAATTCGCCGCATTGAAGGACGTGCGGGGGATATAATGCAGGCCGCCCGAGGCTTGTTCGAGCATCGCGGCGTTGGGCCGACGACGGTGAAAGACATTGCCTCGGAAGCCGGCATCACCCGAGAGCTTTTCTATTACTACTATTCCGGAAAGCGCGACGTCGTAGACGCCGTTTTGGACGATTACGTGGCGGATATCGTGGAAAGCGTTGCGGTTTGGGACGAAACGCGTCATTTTGGCGATACGTCGGCCTCGCTGCGCGAATGCATCGCTACGCTGCGACGAACTCTGTATGACGCTAATGGTCCACGCCCGATGATTGCAGTGCTCGAGGAGCTTGGCGTAAGAGACGCCTTCGACGTCCGGGCGGTGAGGGAGACGGCGAATTTCATCTGTGAAAAGGTTGTTTCCGAATATGAGCGTTATCACGATATCAAGTTAGATCTTGTGTATGAAACCATGTGCGTCATGATATTCGGCTTGGTCGGCCTTTTGAAGGTTGACCCTTCTATCAGCGACGAGGCGCTTATGAAGGTTGTCGAGCAGACTTTTCGTCTGGACATGAGACCGCTTCCTTGTTGCGAGAGGGAAGATTAGATCGCCTCTGATGGGACGGGCGCAACACTGGGAAGGTTCCTCGGTCCCGTACGTGAAACGCATGAAAACATGATTGCCCGTGGCCCTTGGGGTCGCGGGCTTTGCTATCATGGGCAAGTTAACCGAAACCAACGGATACACGAGAGGTTGGAGGATGCTGCATGGCAGAACACCTGACCGAAGAAGATGTGCGCAACATCGCAACGTATGCGCGCATTGGGCTTGACGAGCAGGAGCTCGCCCAGATGACCGTCGATTTGAATAGCATCATCGACACGCTTGAGCCTATTACCCAATACGAACTCGATGGCGTCGAACCCACGTTCCACCCCATCGGAGGCCTTTCCAATGTCATGCGCGAAGACGTTGTCGAAGAGTCCTTCTCGCAGGAAAAGGCGCTGGAGAATGCGCCGAAGCAGCAAGACGGCTCCTTCCTCATCCCTGCAATTCTTGGCGGAGGCGATCAGTAATGGCATATTCCCTTAACATGGGCGTTCGCGAGATTCGCGAAGGCTTGGCAGCGCAGGAGTTTTCCGCGCGTGAAATCGCACAAGCAAACCTCGAGCATATCGCCAAGGCGGATGAGGCGGTGCACGCCTATCTCGAGCTCACCGAAGATATGGCGTACGAAGCGGCGGACAAAATCGATGCGGCGGTTGCCGACGGAACGCTTGATTCCATGGGTCCGCTCGCGGGCGTCCCCGTTGCCTTCAAAGACAACATGAATTTGGAAGGCACGCATACGACGTGTTCTTCCAAGATGTTGGAGAACTACGTTTCCCCTTACACCGCAACATGCGTCGCGCGCTGCATTGAGGCTGGCGGCATTCCGCTGGGCAAACTGAACATGGACGAATTCGCGTTCGGCTCTTCCACCGAGACCTCCGCATTCGGGTCTACGAAAAACCCGTGGGATCTCGAGCGCGTCCCCGGCGGTTCTTCGGGCGGCAGTGCCGCATCGGTCGCCGCTGGCATGGCGTGCATGACGCTCGGTAGCGATACGGGCGGATCTATTCGTCAGCCTGCTTCGTTCTGCGGCATCGTGGGCGTGAAGCCTACGTACGGCATGGTCTCCCGTTATGGCGTGGTTGCCTTCGGCAGCTCGCTTGATCAGGTGGGCCCGTTCACGCGCAGCGTCGAAGACGCGGCGTATGCCATGCAGGTATTGTGCGGCTACGATCCGCTCGACTGCACATCGCAGCATATCGAGGCCGATTTCGTGGGTGCGGTAAAGCAGGGCGTCGAAGGCATGCGCATCGGCGTGGTTCCTGGATTCATGAACGCTCCCGGCCTGATTCCCGAAGTGAAGGAAAAGGTCGCAGAGGCCGCTGCGAAGCTCGAGGCTGCAGGCGCGCAGATCGTGGAGGTCGACCTTCCTCACGCGGACGCGGCCATCAGCGCATACTACGTGCTCGGTCCGTGCGAGGCGTTTTCCAATCTGGCTCGCTTCGACTCCGTTCGTTACGGCTACTGCGAACCCGGATTGAAAGACCTGGGCTCTCAGTACGAGGAAAGCCGCGCAAACGGTTTCGGCATGGAGGCGAAGCGCCGCATTATGTTGGGCAGCTACCTCCTTTCCGCCGGCGTGTACGAGAAATACTATTATCCCGCGCAGCAGGTGCGCAGGCTCATCACGCAGGATTACGAGCGCGCGTACGAGCAGTGCGACGTCATTCTTGCTCCTACCAGCCCGCGCACGGCGTTTAAGTTCGGTGAAATCGGCGATCCGGTGGAAATGCACCTCTCGGATATCTTCACCGTCTCCATCAATATTGCCGGCAACGGCGGCATGAACGTTCCGTGCGGCCTGGGCAAAGATACCGGCCTGCCCGTGGGCGTGCAGCTTATCTGCCCGCAGTTCAAAGACGTCAACATGTTCCGTGCGGCCGCCGCTTTGGAGGCTGCGTACGGCGTCGCCCCCATTGCCCCGGCGTTTCAGGCAGGTGAATAGCGCATGAAAACTCTTGAAGAGGTTCTGAAAGACTGGGAGGCCGTTATCGGACTCGAGGTCCATGCCGAGCTCACCACGTTGAATACCAAGATGTTCTGCGGCTGCAAGCTTGAATTCGGCGCCGAGCCCAATACTCATACCTGTCCGGTGTGCCTCGGGCTTCCGGGCGCGTTGCCCGTGCCCAACAAGGCCGCCATCGAGTCCATCGTGCTTGCCGGTCTTGCCACCAACTGCGACATCGAGAAGCATTCCATGTTCTATCGCAAGAACTACATGTATCCCGATATGTCGAAGAACTTCCAGACCACGCAGGGTCCGGTAGCGTTTTGTATGCGCGGTCATCTTGACCTCGATGTGGACGGCCCCGGCGCTAAAGAGCGCATTGACCTGGGCGGTCTTGAAGTCGGCGAAAGCCGCGGCAACGTGACGCGCACCGAAGACGGCTACGTTGCGCATGTGGGCATCACGCGTATTCATATGGAGGAAGACGCGGGCAAGATGGTGCATATCGGCGGCGGCGAAGGCCGCATTGCCGGCGCAACCCACTCGCTGGTTGACTACAATCGCGCGGGTACGCCGCTGATTGAGCTTGTGACCGAACCCGAGCTGCGCACGCCCGAAGAGGCGCGCCTGTTCATGCAGAAGCTTCGTCAGATTTATCTGGCAATCGGCATTTCTGACTGCTCCATGGAGGAGGGCTCGCTGCGCTGCGACGGCAACGTGAGCCTGCGTCGTCGCGGAGAGACGAAGTTCGGCACCAAGACCGAGCTGAAGAATATGAACAGCTTCAAGAACCTGCATGACGGCCTGGCATACGAAATTTGCCGTCAGGCGGAAGTTCTCGAAGAAGGCGGCATCATCTACCAGGAAACTCGCCACTGGGATCCTTCAGCGAAGCGCACCATCGTCATGCGTGTGAAGGAGACCGCGGACGATTACCGTCTGTTCCCCGAGCCCGACCTGGCGCCGTACGACCTTTCCGACGAGTTCATCGAAGGCGTTCGCGCCAAGCTTCCCGAGCTTCCCGACCAGAAGGCCAAGCGTTTCGAGGCCGACTTCGGCCTTTCCGCCTATGACGCGCGTCACCTGGTGGAGCATCGCGTGACGTCGGCGTTTTTCGAAGAGGGCATGAAGGCCGCCGCGGATGTAAAGCTGGCGAAGCCGCTTGCCAACCTGGTTATCAACGACATTACAGCGCGTATGAATGCAGACGAGTCGTTCGACCTGGAGGCTTCGCCGCTTACGCCCGCCCGCGCAGTTGAGCTTGTGAAGATGACGGCTGAAGACGTCATTTCCTCCAAGCAGGGTAAAGAGGTGTTCGCCGCCGTTATCGACGAGGACAAAAATCCTGCAGCTATCGTTGAAGAGCGCGGCATGAAGCAGGTCAGCGACAACGGCGCTATCGAGGCTGTTGTCGACGGCGTTATTGCTGCGAACCCCGACGAGGTCGCCCGCTACAAAGAGGGTAACACCAAGCTCATCGGATTCTTCGTGGGCCAGTGCATGAAAGAGATGCGTGGTCAGGGTAACCCGAAGGTCATCAACCAGATTCTTGCGAAGAAACTGGGCTAAGACGTTCGCGCCGAGCGCTTGTCCAACGGAATAAAGTCCAACATGAGAAAAGAGCTGCGAATCCGTTTCGCAGCTCTTTTTTGGTGCGCGGGCGCTGACCTGCATCAACGCCCAAAATATGACACACTTTTTATTCTATAAACCTTACTTTAGCGTTTCATTCGGGAAAGTCGATTTCGTAGTACATTTGCGGCACAAGATTACGCCGCTGGTGCATTATTCGTTCCACGATGATGCAATCTCCCTCTTCGTCAATGCTGTAGATGATCCAGTATTGCGAGGCGACTGCTTTTCGGTAGGGTCCGTTTTCAAGACGCGCGTCATCAATGGGTCGTCCTGCAAACGGAATGGTTTTTAGCGTTTCAATGGCTTCGTCAATCGTTTGGATGGTTTTTGCGGCGGCATGGGGAGACCCGAGGTCGAGGGCGATATAGGCGGCGATTGCCTTTTTATCGCGCGCGGCCAAGGGACGATATCGAACGTCAGTCATAGTCTATTCCCCACCGCTGGAATATGCGCTTCATATCGGCATCGACTTCTTCTTGCGTAAGCGTGCGTGGGTCGAATTGTCGTTCGATTTCGGCTTCGCGTAGGGCGAGGTACATGCGGTCGCGTTGTCGCTGCGCTTCATAGGCGTCGCTGTCAATGACAACAAGTGAAGGCGTTCCGTTTTTCGTGAAAATGAGCGGCTCTCTTGTTTCTTTTGCCTGCTTGCATACGTCATTCAAGTTTGTTCTCAAGTCGGTTATGGGGCGAATGACAGGAAGCGTTGCATCCATAGCATTTAGAGACATTATGCTCCTCTCTCTTTTTCATTATGAATACTGTAATGAAATTAATAATGAATTCATAGGTATAAAAGTCATGAATTCAATACTTACTCTAGAGAAAAGGGTTTACGGGCGGGATCGTTCCCGTAGGGTTGGTCTTGATTTCTTCTAAACGTGCAAGCTTGATATCGAGCATGAGATAGGGCGGTGCAGCGGCATGAAGAGGGGTGCGCCATGTGCCCCGCGCATTCCGTTAAAGGCGGGCATCCTGCGAAGCGTCGTGTTGAGCCATGTGATGGCGGAGGTTGCTCTTGCGTTACCTGTGTCGCCACCGAAGCGAACGGCGTCGCTCTTACTTCATCCTTAGCTCCTAGCTAATGTATTTTCAGGTGGTATTCCGTAGCATTACCGAGACAGCGCATGTTTTCTCTAACGAAAGGAATACGAATGTACAACGCTGAACCTCAGCGGCCCCAGCATGGTGGAACGCAGCATATGCCTCAGACGTCAGCCGCCCATGGAGCCCCTTGCCAGGCGGAGTACCAGCCTTCGCAACCCATGGGTCAACAGCCCATCGGGCAGAATGGGTTTCCTGTTGGGCATCCTCCATACCAGCCTCCTCTTGCGCGATCGGGCATGGCCGTTGCCGGCTTGGTTTTGGGCATTATCGCCTTGCTCACGTCGTTTTTGCCCATCATCAACAACGTTGCTTTTCTGCTTGCGTTGCTCGGTTTGGTTTTCAGCATCGTCGGCCTTGTGGGCGTAATCAGGGGGAAGAAGGTCGGTAAGGGTATGGCCATTGCCGCAACGGTGCTCAATGTGCTTTCTATCGTAATTGTTTTGGCTACTCAGGCTATGTTTGGAGCTGCGCTCGGTGAGGCGTCAAAGTCGATTGACGAGAGTGCGGTTTCCGCTGGGAATGCCTATGTATCAACGGATGATTCCTCCGCGGATAAAGAGGAATCCGCAGATTCGCCTTCAGGAACATCGAGTGATGTGAACGCGGTCGAGGATGGAGCAGGGGTTCCTGCTGAATACGAATCAGCTCTTAAAAAAGCCCAGTCGTATAGCGATATGATGCATATGTCGAAAGCCGGTCTCTACGACCAGCTCACCTCAGAGTATGGTGAGCAGTTTTCCGCTGAAGCAGCGCAGTATGCCGTGGATAATGTTAATGCTGACTGGAATGCCAATGCCCTCGAAAAGGCGAGAAGCTATCAAGAAACTATGAGCATGTCTCCTGAAGCGATTCGCGATCAGCTTACGTCTGAATATGGCGAGCAGTTTACCCAGGAAGAGGCCGATTACGCCGTGGCCAATCTTTAATGTGATGCATCTCGTTTATCTTGAAGAAAAGAGATATGCTTTTAGCGGATGGGCGGGACGGGATTGCCCGAAGGAGAAGAAAACGTCGCGTGAAAGAGCCGTTGACAGAAGAATTACTCGAAGAGCTGCTTGCAAGCCCTAGTCCGGCAAAGTTCGCCAAGAAGCATCATCTTGCCAATCAAACCCTCTCGGAGCTCCTCAATGCGCTTCTTGAGGAGAAGGAGCTGGCAAGAGCGGATGTCATTCGCGCGGCCGCTTTGAACGAAACGTTCGGATACCAGATCTTCGTGGGACAGCGCAATCCTTCGCGCAACAAGGTTCTGCAAATCGCCTTCGCCATGCGCTTAAACCTGCGCGAAACCAACCGCATACTTCGGGCGGCGGGCGCAAGCGATTTGTACTGCAAGAACCGCCGTGATGCAATTATCATCTTCTGCCTGGACAAGGGATATCGGTTGCAGAAAACGAACGAAGAGCTGTATCGCTTCGACGAAGAAACCATCTGCTAGGTGCTTCTTCTTTCCGGTCGAGGGGCGCCGTTTTCAGCCGGTCATCTGGTACCATGAGCCTTATGCAGACTGATGAATTGACCGAACACCTGAATTCCCTTCAACGCGAGGAATGCTATCGCGTCGAGTCGGTGTTGAAAGAATCCGAATTCGAAACCACGCAACGCGTCATGTTCGTCGGAGCGAACGGGGCCGAGCAAGGCCCGTTCATCAGGAAATACATCGCCCGCGATTCTGGGTTGGGTTCGGCATACGAGCGTGTGTTCGAAGCGCAGCGTCAGGGCCGTCGTTTCCTTTATATTCCCCGTATAGCCGATTGCTACACGCTCGGGGAAGACCTCGTGGTAATCATGGAGTACGTGCGGGGCGAAACCCTTCAAGACGTCGTGTACCGATGCGACCCTTCCATGCAGCTTGCTGCAGATATTTTTCCTCGCTTGTGCGATGCCGTTCTTGAACTGCACGAGGGGTTTGGAGCTCCGCTTATCCATAGAGACCTGAAACCGTCGAACGTCATGGTTTCATCCGGCGGCCTTTCGCTTATAGACTTAGGCATTGCCCGCGAGTACAAGGGTGATGCAGCAACCGATACGCATCATTTCGGAACCCGCGCCTACGCGCCGCCCGAGCAGTTCGGGTTTGGGCAGACAACGGTGCGAAGCGACGTCTATGCGCTGGGGATGATTCTGTATTTTTGCCTCGTGGAGCAAACGCCCGATGCCGCCGTGCGGGAACGAGGGTTTCTCGACCCCCGGATTCCCGACCCCGTGCGATCGGTGCTTTTGCGCGCGACGGAATTCGATCCCGCCCTTCGCTATGAGAGTGTTCGCGAACTTAAGCGGGCGTTTTGCTCAGCTGCGCGCGCATGCGGGTTTGCAGGGGTTCTTCCGACTCCTCTCGAGCGCGAAGTCACTTCACCTGCTGACTTGAACCGAGATCGATTCGTCTCCTTCCTCACGCGTGACTCTGTTCAACATTCGGGAAGGCTGCGACAGATGGGGTTTGCTGTCAAATCAGCGTTTCGTTCCGCCGTTTCGAATGTGGGCTTCGCCTTGCAAAAAACTCCTCTGTGGCTCGGCACGACTTGGAACGTGGTTGTCCTGGCGGCTCTTTTTCTTCTGCTGGTGGGGTGCTCTCAGGCTACGTTTCATCCGAGCGGGCATGATGCAAACTATCCGTTCGGGTTTCTGGTGTTTCAATATCTGGGCTACTGCAGCACCAATTTCATAGCCCTGGCGGTTCTTTTGTTCGATAAACGAAAGATGAAAGCACGATTTTCGCGCATGGCGTGGCCTTCGTTTCCCAGATTGGGAAAATGGGTTGCGACGTATATGCTGGTCAGCTTTGTTGCGTATGTCGTGATTGCCCAGCCGTTCGTATCCTGAACGACTCGGATGCCCTGTGGTTTTAGGACGCGCTGCCAACGGGTGCGATTTCGCAGAGAAAGAAGACGGAGGGACAAGCGGAGTCTTGCGGGAAGAAAAAGGGGTTTAAGGAGCGAAAAAGAGGTCGCCGTCTGGCGACCTCTTTTTGGTGTGCGAGCATATTGCTTCGTTGGGCTTGCGCTTGGAAGGCGTCCGCCGATTCGGAGCCGGCTTACGAGAAGAATGCGTTGTAGATTTCGCTCTCGGCCGAATCCGACATCGTCCACGTGCCGTCTACAAGGTTGTATTGGAACTCGCATTCCACCGTGGACGGTTCGGTCTCGTTCATGGCTTGCATCAGGATTTCTCCGATTTTCTTGTTCAAGTCGTCCATGCTCATGCCGGTGATTTCATTGCTCGCGGCGAATTCGTCGGAGATTTCGTTTGCACGATCGTT
>USEQ01000013.1 GCA_900553655.1 uncultured Slackia sp.
TTTTAGTCAGAAGGTTGTTGAGCGAAAGCGAAAGCGCCGTGAACGGATTCATGGACGTGCGGTGGGCCTCCCCTGCATGGGCTCGAGCCGCCGTGCACTCCACCGGCGTAGGATAATACGGGTCGCTATCATCCATGACAACGCCGTCTTTGAAGCGGACAATGCGATCGGCGTAATCGGCAGCAAGATCCGGATTATGCGTAACCATGACAACAAGACGGTCTTTGGCTACGTTTTTGAGAATCTCCATGACCTGTACGCTCGTTTCCGAATCGAGCGCTCCGGTGGGCTCGTCGGCAAGAACGATAGAAGGGTTGTTCACCAAGGCGCGCGCAATGGCGACGCGCTGCATCTGCACGCCGGACATCTGATTGGGCTTCTTGTGCAGCTGGTCGCCCAGACCCACTTGCTCGAGAGCGGCGACGGCGCGCGCACGACGCTCGGATTTCGAAACTCCCGAAAGTGTCAGCGCCAATTCCACATTGGAAAGCACATCCTGGTGAGGAATGAGGTTGTAGCTCTGAAACACAAAGCCTACGCTGTGATTTCGGTACGAATCCCAGTCGCGGTCTCTGTATTCCTTAGTGGAAACGCCGTTGATGACCAGATCACCCGAAGTATAACGGTCAAGACCACCAACGATGTTGAGCATGGTGGTTTTACCGCAACCGGACTGACCGAGAATAGCAACGAATTCGCTATCGCGAAATTGCAGGCTGACGCCCTTCAGGGCATGCACCGTCGCATCCCCCGAAACGTAGTCTTTCTTGATGTCTTTCAGCTCGAGCATACCGGTAGTCTTTCTTTACGGTGTAAAAAATACTATTTACGAGATGGTTAAGCACGTAAACTATACCGCAGCAGATTGAGAGACCCGCTCACCGTTACCTTTCCGTTGAGCCTTGTTGCATTAAAAAACGCCGCTCTTTCTAACGAAAGAGCGGCGTTCCGTCCGGCCGCCTCAAGGGAGGGGTTGGCGGCTCTGTTGAGACCCGAATAATCGAGACGGGTATTGTGAATCCGCAGATTATCAGCACACGCAGAAGATGGGCTATGCGTTCGCCGCACTTTCTCCCGCAACATAACCGTGCGT
This sequence comes from uncultured Slackia sp., assembly GCA_900553655.1. Taxonomy (GTDB): domain Bacteria; phylum Actinomycetota; class Coriobacteriia; order Coriobacteriales; family Eggerthellaceae; genus Slackia. Next base: position 1,094 of record USEQ01000013.1, read on the forward strand.
TGCAGCAAGACCGTTCGACCCACCATGCAACAGGGTTTCGTAACTAGACCCGAAACGATATCCGACCGTATTGCCTGCTGCATACAAGCCAGGAATAGGGTCGCGATTTGCATCAAGAACCTGAAGTTTTTCGTTGCAGCGAACGCCGCCGAGAGTGCAATAGAATAGATACGTCATCTTCCAGGCTTGGAAAGGACCATCGTCAATAGGGTCGAGATACCTCTTTGCCTTCATGAAATCAGTGTCTTCACCCGCTTCGCACATCTCGTTATAGCGCTCCACCGTAGCAACAAGATTGTCGGCAGGAACGCCGATCATATCGGCGAGCTCCTCGATTGTATCGGCTTCATAATGCTCGGTGCTCTCGATATCGAACACCTGCGCAGCCTGCTCTCGATCATAGCCAAACGAAGACGGCATCTCGAAATCGTTCGTAGGAATAATCTGCCATACAAAATTGCCATCACCAGGCAATTCGGCAATCAGGTGGCTGCTGGTTAAAAGCGACGTGCATTCGTTCATGAAACGCTCGCCCTTAGTGTCAACCAACAAATACGGGAAGCTACGCCAGGCTGTAGTCTGCCAAGAGGCGTAACCGCTACGATCCTCCATTTCGGCACCAGCCCAACAAAGCATTTTATGACCCAAGCCATCGTCCATCGTCTCGTCGACAGGGTCACCGCCCATATAGGCATTATAGGCGTTGTTACTCAGCGCCCATTGAGCAAAATCCGGTGCAAAGAAGCGTTTCATCATGGCTTCGTTCGATCCGAAACTACCCGTGCACATTACAACGCCCTTGCTAGCTTTGTAATAAACTTTCTTATCGCCTTGGCTGGCGATAACGCCAGTTACTGCGCCCGAATCATCTTTCACAATGAGTTCAGCACGCGTGTTGTAATCAGTAACGACACCCTTGTCTTCCAAAAAGTCGTGAATATTATGGGTGAAGTCCGTCAGAATATCTGTCTTTTCGGAGAAGGCGACGCCCGTCGAGATATAGGAATTGATTTCCTGCGTAGGGTCGGGAAAAATCCCCTCAAGACTCAGGGGCTGGCAATACTGGCCATACGGCTCGCAGAAATCTTTAACAAGATTGTCGAGGATTTCGCCCGAGCGATTGCACCACACAGCGTTAAGCTTCATATCCGAGCGATACTGCGTTAGATTGAACATTTGGTTTGCGACCTGAATCTTGTCATACTCCGGCAAACCCTGCGAAAGCTGCGTTTCGGAATTCAGGAACGATATCGTCATTCCTCCGATATGGGGCGCTCCGTTACGTTCAATAACCGTCACTTGCGCACCATTCTTCAACGCACCATATGCCGCCATGGAGCCCGAAAGCGCCGAGCCTACAATAAGAACTTCACATTCCTTAGTTTCTTCGCAATCTGCAGGCGTTAGCACTGGAGCCTCTCCGAGCCATGACTTGTCATCGTATTCGTTTGAGGACTGTTCGCCGCTTGTTCCCTCCTTGCCCACGGTCTCGGGGGTTCCGCAGCCCGTAAGACTCGCAGCACCCAGCCCAAAAAGACCAGCGGCAGCCCCCGCTTTCAGGAAATTTCGCCTTGTAAGATCCATTCTGAATCCCCTCCTCGATTACAGCTCACGAAAGACATACCCTCGCAAGCCAACCCCTTGACGTCTTGCGAACGCCCTTTCATGCCTCTATTCTGTCGGCAGGTAGAGATTCTTTAAATAAACAGATTTTTTTGACATCGAAACGAAGTGCTTACTGCACACAAGAAAACAGGGCGTCAGATATCGTAGCGATCAAAAAGACTGCGCACCGTGCGCAATAGCCTGAAAAAGAAAGACGAAGGCATGGACATCAAGGTTTACCGTTATTTCACCGCTCTCGCCAGAACAAAAAACTATGTCAGAGCCGCCAAGGAGCTCTATATAACGCCTCAGGGACTTTCGTCCTCTATCAAAAGGCTTGAATCCTCTTTAGAGGTGCCCTTATTCGATTCCAAGTCGGGATCTATTGAGCTCACCGAATACGGCACCATCCTTTACCGACGCGTACGAAGCATCCTTCGCGAACACGATGAAATGCAGGAAGAGATTCGCTCTCTTTATCGGCGCAAATCAGGTCGAATACTCCTGTCTGCGTCCACCGGCATTTTCAACGTCATTCCGCGAGAAGCCGTTAGAAACTTCAATAAAACATCTAAGACTGGGGCACACGTCGACGTATCGAGAACCGTAGTTGATTACGACTGCGAAACGAGTCTGATAGAACGAACGTGCGATTTCGCGCTCCTCAACGACCCTGTAGACCACTCGGTTCTTGCTTCTATTCCTCTTCAAAAGGATATGATGTTTCTTTGGGCCCCTGCCGATTCTCCGCTTGCAGGCAAAGACGAGCTCGATATAAGAGACCTAGACGGACTTACCATCTCCTGCGTCACATCCCAGGAATTCAAGACCTCGCGCAAAAACGAAAGCATCCTTCATGAACATGCGCCTCATTGCACCCTTCTTTACGAAGATGAAATGATTTCGGTTGTTGAAGCGGCCCTCAGAAACAGAGGGTACGCACTTCTGCCGCGTGTCCATGCGCTCGCCTTCCAGCGCGAAAATCATGCAGCCATTCCTGTAAGAAACCTAGACTGGGGCTTTTCCATTGCATATCGAGCAGACCGAACCCTAAGTCCGCAAGACGAAGAATTCCTTGACTTCATGAAAGGCTATCAACGATTCTACTGTTAGCACACGTTTCTCATTCTTCCGTCTCAAGGCTCCATCGAAAAGAACCCGTCACACACAGGCCCGAAACACCCTGAAACCCTATATTAGATCGAGACAAAACAGCCGCCGAGCATTACTTCGGCGGCTGTAAATCACAGATTTAAGATTGTCTAAACTCAACTCAAGGAGTTTACTCCGCATACCCATTAGGATTGCTGGACTGCCAACGCCAGGAATCCTCGCACATGCGGTCGAGGTCGTATTCGGCCTCCCAGCCAAGCAGGTCCTTCGCCTTCGCCGGGTCTGCGTAATTCGTGGCAATGTCTCCCGCGCGGCGCGGCTGGATGTCGTAAGGAAGCTCCTTGCCGCAGGCACGCTCAAATGCATGAATAACGTCAAGGACGCTCGATCCTTTGCCCGTGCCAAGGTTTACCACCTCGACGCCCGTCTTGCCGGCCATCCACTTCAGGGCGGCAACATGGCCTCGAGCCAGGTCGACGACATGGATGTAGTCGCGCACGCCCGTGCCGTCAGGCGTCGGATAGTCGTCGCCGAACACGCGCACGGCAGCGAGCTTACCGACCGCAACCTGAGCAACATAAGGAACGAGATTGTTCGGGATACCCTTGGGGTCCTCGCCAATTAGACCGCTCTCGTGAGCTCCGATGGGATTGAAATAGCGAAGAAGAACAACGTCCCATTCAGGGTCTGCGGTATGCAGGTCGGTCAGGATTTGCTCGATCATCCACTTCGTCCAACCGTAGGGATTGGTAGCGGGCTTCTTCTCCGCAGACTCGGACAGGGGCACACTCTCCGGCTCTCCATACACCGTTGCGGAGCTGGAGAACACGATGGACTTGCAGCCGTACTCGCGCATCACGTCGCACAGCACAAACGTGCCCGTAAGATTGTTGTGGTAATACTCGAGCGGCTTCTCGACGCTTTCGCCGACAGCTTTGTAGCCAGCAAAGTGAATGACGGCATCAATCTTATTCTCCTCGAACACGGCAGACAGAGCCTCGCGGTCGAGAATGTTCAGCTCGTAAAATTTCAAGCCATCCACGGCGTCCGCAGGAGCCTTACCCGCCGCAGCAGAGTCGGCCACGATCGAACGGACGCGATCGAGAGCAACCTCGCTGGAATTGGAGAGGTCGTCCACAACGACGACGCCATAGCCAGCTTCGAGCAGCTCGATGCACGTGTGGCTTCCGATGAATCCGGCACCGCCAGTGACCAGAATATTCTTCTTCTCAGACATAGAACGCCTTTCGTTCGCTCGCGCACAACGGCGCGTTGGAAACAGCATGCCCTCATTGTACGATCAGGGCGTAATTCCCGCGAAAAATTCATGTTGTCGAGATCAAACGCACGACAGCCGCCGAGCCGCAAGTTTGTCCGAGTGCGTTCGAATGATTCGAGACTTTCTTTTCGGAGACAGCGGGCGCAAGCGCGAGATGTTTCACGTGAAACATCGGAAGATCCTACCTTCCTCCCATCGAGCCCGCTTACGCACGAAGCTTGCCCACGAACTCCTCGAGCCGGTCGAGACCCTGCACGATATCCTCCATTGAACAGCAATACGATAAGCGCACGAAGCCTTCGGCCCCGAAAAACACTCCGGGAACCAACGCGACGCGGGCTTCCTTGATGAGACGTGTGCAAAATTCCTCGGAAGACATTCCGAATTCTCGAATAGAGGGAAACGCGTAGAACGCACCCTCAGGGCGGACGGTTTCAAGCCCCATCTCGTCCAGGCGGCGCAGCACCACATCGCGACGCGCGCTATACACCTCGCGCGCTGGCGCAACATCTTTCTCGAGAGCTCGCACGGCAGCGTGCTGAACAAATGCAGGCACGGACGAAACCATATACTGATGCACCTTTGCCATCTGGGACGAGAGGGACTCATCCGCCGCAACCCATCCGAGTCGCCAGCCTGTCATGGCGTACGGCTTGGAAAAACTGTCGCACACAATAACCCGATCGCGCAGCTGGGGATATTCGGCGGCAAAGCTCTTGTATCCTTCTTCGTATACCAACTGCCCGTACACATCGTCACAAATAACGAACACGTCACGCTCCTTTGCGAAGCGGGCGACCGCAGCAAGACTTTCCCCATTCAAGATACAACCCGTGGGATTGTTCGGAGACGTTATGACGATGGCCTTCGTATGCTGCGAAGCTGCGGATTCCAACATTTCGCCGGTGATCTGAAACGCCGCATCGCTCGTGTCCACGAGGACAGGAGTTGCGCGATTGATTGTAATGATGGACTCGTAAAGCGTGAAGGCGGGCGTAGGCACGATAACCTCATCGCCCGGGTTGAGAACGCTTGTCAGAGCAACGAAGAGCGCTTCGGTGGCACCGCACGTCAGAATGATTTCTTGTGGCGCGTAGTGCTTACCGAACGAAGCCATGTGCTCACTCAGGGCGTTGCGAGCGAAATCATATCCGTTGTTCGGGGGATAGTGAGTAAATCCGGCGGCAAGATCGGCAGGAACCTCAGCCTTCACCTCGTCGGACGTATCCGCATCCGGCTCTCCGAGCGTAAGCGAAATACAGCCAGGCGTCTCTTTTGCCATGGCGGCGAATCGGCGAATGCCGGAAAGCTTGAGCTCGTCGAGCGTCGTATTGAGGGAGAGCATGCGTTACCTTTCGTGTATGGTTTCATTGCGATTGCAAGTCTGAGCATCTCGCGAAAGTCTGTTTACGGGACTTTTTCGTTTTCGATCCTACGGACAAACAAGAAAACGAACGGCCGCCATCGAAGCCTGCCGATGACGGCCGTTCAGCCGTGAAGAATTTTAAGCCTTAGCGATCGGCCATGGCCACGTATTCGCGCGGGCATCCCGTCTTTTTGTAAGCGGGACGCATGATGCGCTTGCCCGATACGATTTCCTCGAAACGATGGGCGCTCCAGCCTGCCATGCGTGCACAAGCGAAAATAGGAGTGAGCATCTCACGGGGAATACCCAACGCGCCGTAGACGCAGCCGCTGTACAGGTCTACATTCGCGCAAATATCCTTACTCTTGCCCGCTTCGGCCAGCAACTCAGGAGTGAGGCGCTCGATGATTTCAAGCAAGCGGAACTCAGGTTCGAAATCGGTACCGGCAACCAGTTTTTCGGCATATTTATGACACAGCTCCGCGCGCGGGTCGGACAAGGTATACACGGCATGGCCCATGCCGTAAATCAAGCCCGTACGGTCGTACGCCTCCTTCTTAACTATCTTGCGCAGGTAATCGGCCACCTGTCCTTCGTCAGTGATGTCGGCCACATGCGCCTTGATATCATCGGTCATCAAGAGCGTGCGGTTGTTAGCACCGCCATGACGGGCGCCCTTCAAGCTTCCAATAGCCCCTGCATACGCCGAATATGGATCGGTATCGGCGCTGGTCAGAGCGCGACATGTAAATGTGGAGTTGTTGCCGCCACCATGCTCGGCATGAAGCATCAGCATGATGTCGAGCATTTTCGCTTCGGCATCCGTAAAGGAACGGTCGGGACGCAACATGGAAAGGATGGTCTCCGCGGTGCTCTGCCCTTCGACGAAATGATGTATGAACATGGAATCGCCGTAGAACTTGTCGCGCATAACGTGGTACGCAAGCACCATGATGCGCGGCAAGCGCGAAAGCAGCGCAATGGACGTGTCTACCTCATGCTCTGCGGAGCGATCTTCGGCATTCGGATCGAAAGCGTAAAGCTGGAGAACCGAACGAGCCAGGCAATTCATAACATCGCGCGTAGGCGGCTTCATGATGTAGTTTGCGGTAAAGCCGTCGGGCAGATCGCGCTGTTCGTCGATAAGAGCCTTGAACTGAGCGAATTCTTCGGCCGTAGGCAAGGATCCGGCCATAAGCAGGTACGCGGTTTCTTCGAAGCCGAATCGATTCTCTTGAACCGCGTGGTCAACCAGGTCGTTGATGCTGTAGCCACGATAAGAAAGACGGCCGCGGTCGGGCACTTTATCGCCCTCAGACACAACATAGCCATGCACGTTGGAGATGTTGGTGACGCCTGCCAGCACGCCCGTGCCGTCGGCGTTGCGCAAACCGCGCTTCACGTCATATTTTGCAGAATAGTATTCCGGATCGACGGCGTGGATGGACGAGAAATCCCTATACAGGGGCAAGGAGTCTTTCATAGTGTTCCTTTCATGCATGAATCCCTTCAAGGCATAGAGCGCATGTCGGCCTTGACTCCTGCGACCGCAGGCGAACCGCAACCTCGGGGTGAGCCGCGGCAACGATTCTTCAAAGCGTCCTTTACGCAAATCACTATAGTATGCGAAAGTGCCGCGCCCGAAAAGCAGACGCGGCACTTCCGTACAAAACTTGTTACTAGGCGAAGGTCCAAAGCGACAAAGAAGCCCCTGCAGGGCACTCCCCCGAACAAAACGGAGCTTGCCTTAACGCAACAATTCGCTCATTCGCCGCCGGCTACGAAAGCTCGTGAATGAACAGGCCGCTGCGAAGCTTCGGCTCGAACCACGTGGACTTAGGAGGCATAAGCATGCCTGCGTCGGCCACGGCAAGCAGCTCCTCGATAGCGGTCGGGAACATGGCGAATGCAACCGCAGGGCCTTCCACGGCATCGTACGCTTTCACCTTGCGCTCGAGTTCGCCCAGGCCTCGAATGCCGCCAACGAATTCGATACGCCCGCTCGTGCGCGGATCCTCTATACCAAGAATGGGAGAAAGCACATGGTTCTGCAGCAACGACGCGTCAAGACCGTCCACGGGGTCGTCGCTTTCGAACTCGGGGAGAATTCCCAATCCGTACCAGCGGCCCTGCAGATACATGCCCATAGCGCCCTTCTCGATGGGCTCGAGCTGCGGCTCCTGAACGTGGAGTATCTCGTATTTCTCTTGAAGCTTGTCCAAGAATTCTTCGACCGTAAGGCCATTCAAGTCGCGCACAACGCGATTGTACGGCAGGATAGCAAGCTGGCCCGCCGGGAAAAGCACCGACAGGAAGTAATTGAACTCCTCGTCGCCCGTGCAGTCGGAGCATGCCTCGCGACGAGCGCGGCTCACCTTCACGGCGGAGGCAGCACGATGATGCCCGTCGGCGATATAGGCCGCGGGCACGTCAGCGAATGCCCCAACCAGCGCGTTGACCTTCCCGGGGTCGGCTATACGCCACACACGATGCGCAATGTCATCCTCGGAAACGAAGTCGTACAAAGGAGCTTCGGCGCGAATCCCGTTCACCAGAGCGTCCACCGTCTCGCTATCGCGATAAGTGAGGAAGATGGGGCCGGTTTGCGCATCGAGCGCGTCAATATGGCGAATGCGGTCGCGCTCCTTCTTTTCAAGCGTGTTCTCATGCTTTTTGATGGTGCCGTTTTCATATTCGTCGACTGCACAACACGTCACGACACCAATTTGGCTGCGCCCGTCCATGACGAGCTCGTAGAGGAAAAGACACGGAACGTCCTCGCGCACGAACGTGCCGTCGGCAATGCGCTCGCGCAACAAATCGCGGCCTTTTTCGTACACCTCGTCGGCATACATATCCATCTCGGGGTCGAATTGGGTTTCGGGGCGGTCTATATTCAGGAAAGATAGCGGCTTGCCGGAGACGGCGGCTGCGGCTTCGGCGCGATCGTACACATCATACGGCAACGCGGCCACCTCGTGAGCCACGCCGTCGGCAGGGCGAACAGCCTTGAACGGATGAATTCGCATAGACAATTCCCTTCGTCATGCACATCGGCGGCTTGCACGATGCTCGAAGAGCCGCGCAAGCCGCCGACGAAACTACCAGGTCAAAACACAGGAGCGCTTCTTGCTTAATTTACCTTATGAACGGTGCAGCCGTTCTCCAGATAATCCATAACGGACTGCGCCGCCATCTTGGCGCAGTTGTCCTCCGCCTCTTTAGTGGAGGCGCCCAAATGCGGCAGAACGATGGCGCGCTCCATGGCTGCAACCGCAGGGTTGGCAAAGTCGGTCACATAACGAGCGACTTTGCCTTCGGCAAGCGCGGCGGCCATATCCGCATCGTTAACCAGGGTGTCGCGCGAGAAATTCAGGAACACGACGCCTTCCTTCATCTGCCCGATCGCAGCCGCATCGACCATGCCGATCGTATCCTTCAGAGCGGGCACGTGGATGGTGATGTAATCGCATGCGGGATACAGCTCGGCAAGGTCGGTAACGAACGTCATGTCGGCCGAAATAGACGCAGCGCGCTCCGCGTTGACAAAAGGATCGTAGCCGACGACTTTCATGCCAAGCGCCTCCGCAGCGGCTACGACCTTGGCGCCAATGGCACCCAAACCGATCACGCCGAGCGTCTTTCCGAAAATCTCTCCGCCGGCGAATGCCTTCTTGGCCTTTTCCGCAGCTTTCCCAACATTGGGGTCTTCGGCGTTAGCCTTGACCCACTCGATGCCGCCGACAATATCGCGCGCGGCAAGAAGCATGCCTGCAAGCACAAGTTCCTTGACGGCGTTTGCATTGGCGCCAGGGGTGTTGAAAACCGCGATGCCAGCATCGGCGCATTTCTGCAGCGGAATATTGTTCACGCCGGCACCGGCGCGGGCGATGACCTTCAAGTTCGCAGGGAACTCCATCTCGTGCATATCGGCGCTGCGAACCAGGATGGCGTCGGCCTCTTCCACGTTGTCGGTCAGTTCGTAATCGGCGCTCAAGACGGCAAGGCCCTCGGCCGAGATATTGTTCAAGCAATGTACTTTGTACATGGTATTCCTCCCCTATCAGACGAAACGAAGACGAACGTTCAAGCGTCTCCCCCGCAAAACATCTACGCCGCTCTTTTGAGCGGCGCAGCATCGTTACAGGTTTTCTTTCTCGAATTTTTCCATGAAGGCAACCAAGGCTTCTACGCCTTCGCGAGGCATGGCGTTATAAATGCTGGCACGCATACCGCCAACGCTGCGATGGCCTTTGATGCTCTCGATTCCGGCAGCTTTGGCTTCAGCAACGAATTTCGCATCAAGATCAGCATCGCCCGTAACGAACGGAACGTTCATGATGGAGCGATCCTCCTTGCGCGCCGTGCCTTTGAACAGCTTGCTCTGATCGAGGAAGTCGTACAGCAACTGCGCTTTTTCTTCGTTGCGCTTCTTCATGGCTTCAAGGCCGCCCTGAGCCTTGAGCCACTTGAACACAAGGCCGCAGATATAGATGCCATAACACGGCGGCGTGTTATACAGGCTCTTTGCATCTGCGTGGGTCTTGTATTGCATCATGGTGGGCACGCCGGGAAGTTTCTCCTCGGGGATGAGGTCTTCGCGAATGATGACGATGCACACGCCCGCAGGACCGACGTTCTTCTGGACGCCGCCATAGATGACACCGTAGC
>USEQ01000014.1 GCA_900553655.1 uncultured Slackia sp.
ATTTCGCCGGTGTTGTTCTTGTCGTAATACGAAAAGCTGAGGCGCTGGTACTGGTCAAACAAGTCGGCGCGCATGTCGGCCTCCATACGTGCGCCCATGACGTGGCCCCAGCGGGCGATGAACCATTGGCAGCCCGTGCGCAGCAGATAGAGGGCGATCATGCCGACGCAGATGAGACCGAGCGCGCCCATGACTACGGGCGCCGGCTGCAGGAAGAAATCGCGCGTGAAGAAGTTGAGCAGCTGGGGAAACGCCAGGTCGATGCAGGCGAGCAAGGTGGCGCACACCAAATCGAACCAGAAGAGGAACTTGTACTTGCTGTAATAGCCTATGAACTTCTTGAACACCTGGGCGCCAGAGATAGAAGGCGTATGAGATGCGGCGGTGCTTTGGGCGGGAGAGGTCGATGGGGACACGGATATCCTTTCGTTGCGCGAGGCAAGCGAGCGCGGTTCGTATGATTTGGAAAACGCGGTCTATGGTAGTACCAATGGCTTGTGCCGACGAGTGGTGGGTGCAAGAGAGCAGGGAATCTGCAAGTGCGACGTATGCGGGGCGAAGTTGCATTTTGCGGGAAAGCCTTCAGCGGAACGGCGGAAGGTGCCGTTGTTTGGGGCTTTTCATTCAGGATCAATATTATTGCCGACCTGCATCCATCTGTAACAGAGCTGACACACGGCATCGCTACCATGCACGACAAACAAACGCCGCCGCTTATCGAAAGCCTGCGACGCTCGCCGACCAGAAGGGGTGCATCATGATCAAGCCGCGAACCGTAGGCATTGTGGGTATGGGACATGTGGGTGCTCATGTGGCTAACAGCCTGTTGCTGCAGGGGTTGGCGGACGAGCTTTATCTGTGCGATATCGATTTTGTCAAATCCGCGTCCGAGACGCAGGATTTGCGTGATTCGCTCATATTCTGTCCGTACAACGCCAAAATCGTCGATTGCCAGGACCGCTATGAGGGGCTTGCGGGCTGCGACGTCATCGTCAATGTCGCAGGCAAGGTGTCGCTGGCCGCCGGTAATCGAGACGGCGAGCTTTTCTTCGCCACGGATACCTGCCGCACCTTCGCCAACCGCATCGTCGACGCGGGCTTCGACGGCATTTGGGTTTCCGTCTCCAATCCCTGCGATGTGGTCTGCACAGAGCTCTGGCACCTTACCGGATACGATCCTTCCCGCATTATCGGCTCGGGTACCGGCTTGGATTCCGCGCGCTTGCGCTCTCAAATTTCGATCGCCTGCAATCTTGACCCCAAGTCAATCAACGCCTACATGATCGGCGAGCACGGGGCGTCCATGCTCGCTGCCTGGAAGTCCGCTTCAATTTCCGGCAAACCTTTGTCACAGCTGGCGGACGAGGATCCCGATCGTTTCGCCTTCGATCTGGCCGACATAGAGGATAAGGCCCGTCAGGGCGGCTACGTTGCCTACGCTGGCAAGCAGTGCACCGAATATGCCGTGGCCAACGCCGCTGTGCGCGTGGTTGCTGCGGTGCTGCATGACGAGCATGCCGTGATGGGCGCATCCACTCTCCTGACGGGCCAATACGGTGAAGAGGGGATTTTCACCTCGTTGCCCTGCATCATTGGGCGCAACGGAGTCGAGCGCGTCATGGAGCTCGAACTCTCCCAGGGCGAGCTTGAGGCGTTTCATGCCAGTTGCCAGCATATTCGCGATAACATCAGCCGTCTTGCCTGGTGGTAGGTCGAGGCAAGACGTACGGGGCGGCTCTTCTTTTTGCGCGAATAAGGGCGTTCCAGCCTAGCTTCCGTGTCTCTGGAATGGAAAAATGTACGAAAACACGGTCAATCACTCGAGTTTTGCACGAAATGTATCAAGGCGACTGCATCGGAGCCCTGCGTAGGTCCGAAAGACTTTAATTTAATCAACAGAACGCTGCTTTATGTTGATTATTGTCGCCTTGTTCGACTCGCATGAATTGACCAATGATACATTTCGTGCAAAAACTGAGTTTGTAAGAGCGAATCCGTGCACTATAGGCACGCATGCTTCGTCAATATATCGGATACCGCCTTTGGACCTGGGTGGATTCGAGGGGCGAAGGTGTTCTGGCAACGGTCTGTGAATCAAATCACGGGAATATATCTTGATAAGTAAAAAGTTGGGCGGAAACCCTTTAGGATTTCCGCCCAATTCGGCTTATGGGATGGAAGTCGCGGATGAAAAACGGGACGGAACCCTGCGATGGACTCCATCCCGTTCGGCTTCGTCGGTCCGCTCGTTTACGAATGCGCTATCGAACGCCACCAGGCGCTACGCCCACTTCAAAAATGCGCGGTAGGCCTTGAGCGTCTCGTAGAGGTCGGCCTTGTCGATGACCTCCCACGGAGCGTGCATGTTGAGCACGGCCACGCCGCAGTCGATGACGTCCATGCCATATTTCGCCAGGATGTAGGCGATGGTGCCGCCGCCTCCAATATCGACCTTGCCCAGTTCAGCTGTCTGAAATGCGGCATCACCCTTCTCCATGATGGCACGAATGCGGGCCATGTATTCGGCATTGGCATCGTTGGATCCGCTTTTGCCGCGGCTGCCGGTGAACTTGTTGAACACCACACCGCGACCGAGATACGCTGCGTTCTTCGCCTCGAACGCGCTTGCGTAGGACGGATCGAAGCCTGCAGACACGTCGCTGGAAAGCATGCTGGAGTTTGCCAGGCAGCGGCGCAGCGGCAGATCGCCTGCCTGTCCTGCAAGGTCCATGATTTCGGCGATGGTGTTCTCGAAGAACATGGAGGTCATACCCGTGGCGCCGACACTGCCAATCTCCTCTTTGTCAACGAGGATGCACACGCCCGTCTTCTCCAGGTCGCTTGCTTCGAGCTGGGCGATCAGGCTGGGGTAGGCGCATACGCGGTCGTCGTGGCCGTAGCCGATTACCATGGATTTGTCGAAGCCGCAGTCGCGTGCGGTGCCTGCGGGAACCACTTCGAGTTCGCTCGAGAGGAAGTCAGCCTCCGTCATATCGTATTTTTCGGCGAGGATGGACAGCAGCAGCGCCTTGACGGGTTCTTTTTCCGCCAGCTTATCCAGCTCGTCGGCTTGGGCGCCGGCTGCCCTTTGATGCGCGTCGGCGGCTTTTGCTGGCCGGCTCCCAACGAGGATATCGAGGTTTTCGCCTTCGACCACTTCGGCCGCCTTTTTCTGCAGTTGGTCTTGAGCGAGGTGCACCAGCAAATCGGTGACGCAGAACACGGGGTCGCCTTCGTCTTCGCCCATGTTCACCTCGACGACGCTGCCGTCTTTCTTGGCGATCACGCCATGGATGGCCAAGGGAAGCGTGACCCATTGGTATTTCTTGATGCCGCCGTAATAATGCGTGTCAAGCAGCGCGAATCCGCCCGCTTCATACAGCGGGTTCTGCTTGATGTCCAGGCGGGGGCTGTCAATGTGGGCGCCGAGGATATTGAGGCCTTCCTCCATGGGGCGGCGGCCGATCTGCGCCAGGATGACCGACTTGCCGAAGCAGTCGGCGTACACTTTATCGCCCGCTTTGAGTACGGTGCCTGCCGCTCGAGCTTCGTCGATGGAGATATAGCCTGCCGCGCGAGCCATGGACACGGCCGTGGCTGCGCATTCGCGTTCGGTCTTGTTTTCGGTGATGAACGTCTTGTAATCGGCGGCGAAGGCCTCGACTTTCGCAAGGTCGGCTTCGTCGTAGGAAAGCCACGCGTTTCTATGTTCCATGATGCTTCTTTCTCTCGGCTCGATCCGGGCGCGCCCTTGCGGCGTGCGGTTGCGCTCGGACGTGATTGCTGATGCGGGCATGGTACCACGCGGGGGTGGAGGCATTGTGCAAGGTGTTTTTGGTGCAATTTTCGTGAAGCAAGGCGACTGCTTGACGCTATTTTTGCCAAGGGATCGTTTCAAATGCGTTTCTGAAGCATATAATGTTCCGTTATAACGTTTCAGCCTCGAAGATGAAGGAGAAGCCATATGGCGTTCTATTATGAGGAGCCCTCGCGCACCTTTAACGAGTACCTGCTGGTTCCTGGTCACACGCCCGCCAGCTGCATTCCGACGAAGGTCAGCCTGAAAACGCCGTTGGTTCGTTACCGCAAAGGCGAGGAGGAATGCCCCCTTTCGCTGAACATCCCCATGGTTTCCGCCATCATGGCCGCCGTCTCCGACGATCGCATGGCCGTGGCGCTTGCAACCGAGGGCGGTCTGTCTTTCATCTACGGCAACCAGACCATCGAAGACCAGGCTGCCATGGTCTCCCGCGTGAAGCAGCATAAGGCGGGATTCGTTGTAAGTGACGCGACCCTCTCCCCGGATATGACGCTTGACCAGGTGCTCGAGCTCAAGGAGGCAACGGGCCACTCCACCATGCCCGTTACCGACGACGGCGAGCCCCACGGCAAGCTGCTCGGCGTGGTGACTGAGCGCGACTACCGTCTGTCCCGCATGTCTCTGGACGCCAAGGTCGTCGATTTCATGACCCCGCGTGAAAAGCTCATCGTCGCTCCTGCGGAAACCTCTCTCAAGGAAGCGAATGACATCATCTGGGAGCACAAGCTCAACAGCCTCCCTCTCGTTGATGCCGAAGACCGTCTTGTCTATATGACCTTCCGCAAAGACTATGATTCTCACAAAGACAATCCGCTCGAGATGCTCGATGCCGAAAAGCGCTATATCGTGGGCGCCGGCATCAACTCCCGCGACTATGCCGAGCGCGTTCCCGCCCTGGTCGAGGCCGGTGCAGACGTGCTGTGCATCGACTCCTCCGAAGGCTTCTCCGACTGGCAGAAGATGACCATCGAATGGGTGCGTGAGCACTACGGCAACGATGTCAAGATCGGTGCCGGCAATGTGGTCGACCGTGAAGGCTTCCGCTTCCTGGCAGAGGCCGGAGCAGACTTCGTCAAGGTGGGTATCGGCGGCGGTTCCATCTGCATCACCCGCGAAACCAAGGGTATCGGCCGCGGCCAGGCAACCGCTACCATCGAAGTTGCCAAAGCGCGTGACGAGTATTTCGAGGAAACCGGCATTTACGTGCCCATCTGCTCTGACGGCGGCATCGTCTACGACCATCACATCTCTTTGGCGTTGGCCATGGGCTCCGACTTCGTCATGCTGGGCCGCTACTTCGCTCGCTTCGACGAAAGCCCCTCGAACAAGGTCGTCGTCAACGGCACCTACATGAAGGAATATTGGGGCGAGGGTTCTGCCCGTGCCCGCAACTGGGGCCGTTATGACCTGGGTGGCAAGAAGTCCCTTTCTTTCGAGGAGGGCGTCGACTCTTACGTTCCCTATGCAGGCAGCCTGAAGGACAATATCGCCGTTACGCTGCTTAAGATTCGCTCCACCATGTGCAACTGCGGCGCTCTTACCATTCCCGAGTTCCGCGACAAGGCGAAGCTTACGGTTGTTTCTTCGACGTCCATCGTCGAAGGCGGCGCTCACGACGTCCTCCTGAAGGACAAGACTCCCTACGTGAGCAAGGTGCGCTAAGCGCCAATTCTGTCCACCGAGGAAAGTAGTTCTCATCAGGTACGTAAAGAACATATCCGCGTTGCTGCTGGCCGGTGTGCTGGCAGCAACGCCTTTCATACCCATGACCCCTTCCGAGGCGTGGGCGGATGATGTTTCCGATGCTCAGGCTACGCTCGAGCAGGCGGAAGAGCGTCTGACCCAGATCAGCCAGGAGCATGCGAAGCTGCAAGAGGAGGCCGAAGGCCTGCAGACTCAGATCGATGCTGCTATTGAAGGGGTTATGGACGCTCAGTCTGAGGTTCAAGAGGGCCGAGAGCATCTCGGCGAAATGCTCTCTCGCGAGTACAAGACGGGCGGCATCGGTTTGCTTACGGTCTTGTTCGAATCCGAGAACCTTAACGAGCTCGTCAACAATCTCCATTATCTCGATGCCGTCCAGCAGGCACAGGCAGACGAAATAGAGCTGCAGCGTCAGCGCCCGGAAGCGTTCAATACCGCCCTTGACGATTTGAACACCAAGAAAGACGAGCAGATGAAGAAAATCTCCGAGGCGGAGCAAAAAACCGCCGAGGCTGCTCAGGTTGTGTCCAACGCCGAAACGAAGCTTGCCGATGCGAAAGACGCCGCTGCTGAAGCCGAGCGTCTTGCCGAGCTCAAGGCGCAAGCTGAAGCTTTGGCGAAGGAGCAGGAGGAAAAGCAAGCTGCTGTCGAAACGCCCGCCGAGCCCGAGCCTGAGACGCCTTCGCAGCCTGAAAGCACCGACAATAACGGCGCAGGCTCGAATACGGACAATGCTGGCTCGAATGTAGGCAATTCGGGCGGGTCTTCTTCAGGCGGAAACGCTGGCGGATCCTCCGATTCGCAGACCGGCTGGAAGACGGGTTCTGCCTCGGCGTATGGCTCGGAAAGCGATGGCACGCTTGGCGGCAGGACTGCTACGGGCGCCATTGTGACCGAGAGCTCGATGGGCGTTGCCGTCCCTCTTTCATGGTCAAATGCCCGTTCGTACTTGGGCAGGCAGGTTGAAATCAGCTATGGCGGCATGACCGTAATCGCCACGGTCAACGACCTTGGGGGCATGGGCGG
This sequence comes from uncultured Slackia sp., assembly GCA_900553655.1. GTDB lineage: Bacteria > Actinomycetota > Coriobacteriia > Coriobacteriales > Eggerthellaceae > Slackia. The sequence goes on from USEQ01000014.1 coordinate 6,551, forward strand.
CGGATCTCGCTCTCTCGATTTGCAACCAGGTGTATGGCGCGCGTTCGGCGCAAGCTCGTGCTTCGATTGGGGCGTGCGTACGGTGAGCTACCGCTTCCTGTAGGCTGTTGTTGTAACTGTTTGATTCGAAAACGCTTGGACACTGTGCTCCAGGCGTTTTTTTATTTCGGCATTAACCAGTTTCGTGTTCGGGCATCTGTCTGCATACTGTGCAATATCCCAGATGGGCGATTGCGGGAAGCCAGGATATTTTGTCTCGGGATTTCCTCATTCTTGCACGCCGCCGTATAATAGGACGAATTCGTGTTTCAAAGGCCGCGAGGCCATACACCGAGCAATCATCAGGAGCTGCAGATGAAAGAATACAACCCTCATGAAATAGAGCCGCGATGGCAGGCGGTATGGGAGGAGAACGGCCAGAACGTCATGGCCGAGGATTCTTCCAAGCCTAAGAAATACGTGCTCGAAATGTTCCCGTATCCTTCGGGCGATCCCCATATGGGTCATGCGCGCAACTATTCCATCGGCGACGTTATTGCTCGCTATTCCAAGATGCGCGGTTACGACGTGCTTCATCCTATGGGTTGGGATGCTTTCGGCCTTCCTGCAGAAAATGCGGCCATCAAGCACAATGGCCATCCTGCCACGTGGACGTACGGCAACATCGAAACCCAGCGCAACGTGTTCAAGCGTATGGGCTTCTCCTACGACTGGGACCGTACGGTGCGTACCTGCGACAAGGAATACTATCGTTGGGGTCAGTGGATTTTCCTCAAGATGTGGGAAAAGGGCCTGGTCGAGCGTCGCAGCAATCCGGTGAACTGGTGTGAATCTTGCCATACCGTGCTTGCGAACGAGCAGGTTACCGACGGCGTATGCTGGCGCTGCGGCAACGCTGTAGAGCGTCGCGAGCTTGAGCAGTGGTATTTCAAGATTACCGAGTACGCCCAGGAGCTGCTCGACGATCTTGACAAGCTTGAGGGCTGGCCCGAGCGCGTCAAGCAGATGCAGGCAAACTGGATTGGCCGCTCTGAAGGCGCCGAGGTCGATTTTGCTCTGTGCGATGCCGACGGCAACCCCATGGAGGGTCACGATATCACCGTTTTCACCACGCGCCCCGATACGTTGTTCGGCTGCTCCTTCTTCCTACTTGCTCCTGAGTATGACGGCCTGATTGAACTGGTCGAAGGCACCGAATACGAAGCCGCCGTACGCGAGGTCATGGAAGGAGCCGAGAAGGTGACCGCGGTCGAGCGCGCCCAGGGCGAGCTCGAGAAACACGGCGCGTTCACGGGCCGCTATGTGGTCAACCCCATTAACGGCAAGAAGGTTCCCGTCTGGGTTGCCGACTATATCGTGGCCGATTACGGCACCGGCGCAGTCATGGCTGTTCCGTGCGGCGATCAGCGCGACTTCGAATTCGCTCGCAAGTACGGCCTCCCTGTTCCTCCCATCATTCTTCCGAAAGAGGACGAGCTGTACGAGCAGCTCAAAGACCAGCAGGATATGGTGGTCGAAAACGTCGATTGGGAGCAGTCCTTCGAAGCTACGGGCTATCTGGTACAGTCTGGCAAATATACCGGCATGGAGGGCGGCAAGCATTCTCCTGCCGTGGATGCGATCATTGCCGACCTTGAGGCGCAGGGCAAGGGTAAGCTTTCCGTGCAGTTCCGTCTGCGTGACTGGCTGATCAGCCGTCAGCGTTATTGGGGCAACCCCATTCCCGCAATCTATTGCGACGAGTGCGGCATTGTGCCTGTTCCTGAAGAGGATCTGCCGGTCGAGCTGCCGCTGGACCTCGACATCACCAAGGGCGAGCAGCTGGCCGATCATGCTGAATTCGTCGAATGCACGTGCCCGAAGTGCGGTCGTCCCGCTCGTCGCGAGACTGACACCATGGATACGTTCACCTGCTCGAGCTGGTACTATCTGCGCTATTGCGATCCTCATAACGAAAATCTGCCGTTCGCTCCCGAAAAAGCGAATCGCTACATGCCGGTCGATCAGTACATCGGCGGTATCGAGCACGCTATCCTGCACCTGCTGTACTCGCGCTTCTTCACCAAGGTCCTGCGCGATGCCGGCATGGTCGATTTCGACGAGCCGTTCACCAACCTGCTGTGCCAGGGTATGGTGAAAGACGAGCACGGCGAAACCATGTCCAAGTCGAAGGGCAACGTTGTTTCCCCGGTGGATATGATGGACGAATACGGTGCGGACGCTGTGCGTACCTACATCTTGTTCATGGCTCCTCCCGACAAGGACCTCGATTGGAACGAGGCGGGTCTTGGCGGCATCTATCGATTCCTGAATCGCGTGTGGCGTATTGCGTACGACCTGATGGGCGAAGCAGGGGACGAGACGTATTACCAGGAAGGCGCTGCGACCCCGGAGCAGGCTGCAGAGGCCGCGAAGGTCTTGCTGCGCGAGCGTCATCGTGTTGTGGGCAAGGTGACCGACGACTTCGATCGCAACAACTTCAACACCGCTATCGCTGCCATCATGGAGCTGGTCAATGCTGCAGGTGATTACCTGCGCAAAGCTGCCCCCGATCAGCGCGATGCCGCGCTCGGCCGCGACGTGGCCGAGACCATCGTTAAGCTGCTTGCTCCGATGTCTGCGCATCTTTCCGAAGAGCTGTGGCATACGCTTCTCGGTCACGAGACCAGCGTCCATAGCGAGGCGTGGCCGACGTTCGATCCTGAGATGGCGAAGGCCGACGAAGTGGAGCTTGCCGTTCAGATCAATGGCAAGGTGAAGTCCCGCATCACGGTTGCCGCCGATGCGGATGAGGCTGCAATCCTCGAGGTTGCCCTGAATGCCGTTTCCAATGCGCTCGAAGGCAAGAACGTGGTAAAGAAAATCGTTATTCCCGGTCGCTTGGTAAACATCGTCGCCAAATAGGATTTCTTGAGAGACCCTCCGACGCATCGGGGGGTCTTTTTTTGGCGATAGGCGTCGTTTGCGGGTGTGCTTTTGTGTTGCATTCTTGCAGGTCGCTTTCTTTTCCCGTGAATGTTTTCCACGATGCGAAAAGGGTGCTACCGATGGAGTAGGATTCTGCCTGCAACGCAAAAATCGAGGAACGCCGAACGGGTGTCATTCGCGATTCTTGCCTCGATGCCGAAGATGCAATCTGCCAAACCAGACAAGTGGGATTCTGTCCGACGTTTGGGGCGTTCGTGCTGAAGACGGCGTGGTTGCAACGTGGCGGTTTACGGGAAGGGGCATCTTGATCCGCGGATTTCTCAAAGGCATAGGGGCCTGCGTGATTGCGTGCGCGCTTGTTGTCGCAGGCGTGAACGCTTGGGTCGTTTTGTCTTCCAAGGGAAGCATGGAATCGCTTGACGAAGCCGTATACACTTCGAGCGATCCGTGCGACTGCATCATTGTCTTAGGGGCAAGCGTTTACGCGGACGGAACGCTCTCTCCCATTCTCCAAAGTCGGGTCGATGCGGCCATTCAGCTTTACAAGCGTGGCGTCGCTCCTGTCATTGTGATGTCGGGAGACGGCCGCGAGGCGAACTACAACGAGCCTTCCGCCATGAAGGAATATGCGGTCTCTTGCGGTGTTTCCGCGGATGATGTTTTTTGCGATCCCGGCGGGTACAACACCTATGACACCATGTGGCGCGTATCGAGGGTGTTCGGGGCGGATAGCTGCCTCGTGGTCACCCAAGAATACCATCTCTACCGAGCGGTTTTCGATGCTCAGGGTGTCGGGATGAACGCTCGCGGCATCGTGAGCGACGAGGGAACGTATAACGATCAGCTTTGGTATGACATTCGCGAGATCGCAGGGCGGACGCACGATTTCTGGAATATCGCTATCGGCGCCGTCCCGGACAATCCAGGCGCGGCCATCAGCTTGTAATGCGCAAACTGCTGCGGGACAAATCCGCTTCGGGCGGATGCATTGTTCGCCTTCGTCTTCATGAACGCTATACTGATCGATGTTCGCGTCGATAAGGAGGGCTCATGGGCATTGCCGACGAAGCGGCGCTGTATGCGCTGGGATATTGGATGCACGAAAACCATCCATCCCGTATTTCGGGGCTGTGCCTCAACGATATCCAACGAAAAACCCCCTGCGACGAATGCAGCGCGATCTGTCCCGCCGGCCTCTCGATTCACGAGAAGGATCCCGATTGGAAAGGCTGCACGGATTGCGGCCTGTGCGTGACGGCGTGCCCTACGCAGGCCATCAACGCGTCGGGTGCATCGTGCAAACAGGTTGATTCTGCGGCCGATGCCGCGCAAGGGTGCGTGGTCTTGGCGTGTCGGCGCTACGAAGGGGCGGCGGATG
>USEQ01000015.1 GCA_900553655.1 uncultured Slackia sp.
CTATGAGCAGCGTCACGGCAATACCGGCGGTGAATCCGGTGGTGATGGTGTAGGGGATGAAGCGGATGATGGCGCCCAGCTTGAACAGGCCCATGAGCACGAGCAGCATGCCGGCGATGATGGTGGCGGCCACAAGCCCTTCGAGCCCGTCGGTTGCCACGATGCCGGCCACGATGGCGGCGAAGGCGGCAGTGGGTCCTGATACGTTCACGCGGCTTCCGCCGAACAGTGCAATGACGAAGCCGGCCACGATGGCGGTGTAGAGACCCTGCTCGGGCCCGACGCCCGAAGCGATACCCAACGCGATGGAAAGCGGCAGTGCCACGATGGCGACCATGATGCCCGACACGATGTCTTTGGGAATCTGACGTTTCAGCTCGTCTTTGGGCGTGTGCTTGATGACGCTGAACAGAATCGGCTTGATTTGGTCGCGTTGCTGCATGGGACTCCTTTGCCGTGTGGTTCAAAACGCGATGGCGAAGCCTTTTCGCGGTATCGGCGAAAACGGCAAAGCCCTTCCGGCACGCATGCGGGAAGGCGTTCATGTGTTCGGTTGTTGCGATTGCGAGACGATATTCGATAGATTTCGAGACGCGGAAGTGCAACATTGTACGCCTGTGCAGTGCTCGAGCCTTTTGGAAAGTAGGTATTCACGACAAAGACACGCACGACCCGGGAGAACTCGGGCAGAGCGCTTGGCGCTCGTCGTCTCTCGTGCGCAATGCTGCGCTGCGACTCGAAAGAACGTACAATGGTTCGACATGAGACGGAAAGAGCGAAGAAAGGCGGACGGCCATGGTTACCTTGTCCGACGAACGAATCGACCGAATCATCGCCGAGGACGTTCCGTACCTCGATTTGACGAGCCATGTGCTTGGGATAGGGGACGAGTCCGGAGAGATGGAATACTTCACGCGTGAGGCGTGCGTGCTCGCAGGCGTCGAGGTCGCTGAGCGCATTGCAACCAAGCTCGGGTGCGAAGCGGTGAAAGGGGCGCGTTCGGGAGAGCGCCTCGAGGCGGGGCAGTCTTTCATGACGATGCGCGGCTCCGCTGCCCAGCTGCATCAGGCGTGGAAGGTGTGCCTGAACGTATTCGATCATCTTTCGGCCGTGGCCACGAAGACGCGAGCTATGGTGGACGCAGTGCATGGAGTCAACCCCGCGTGCGAAGTGCTGACCACGCGCAAAAGCATGCCGGGCGTGAAAGATCTGCTCATCGAGGCGGTTGTTGCCGGCGGGGCATATCCGCACAGACTCGGCCTTTCCGAGACCGTGCTGGTGTTCGACCATCACCTCACGTTTTTCGGCGGGTTCGACGCCTTCGTCGAGCAGTTGCCGTCCATCCGTCCGCGTTGCGTAGAGAAAAAGCTTTTCGTGGAAGTTGACGCCCAGCGTGCGATAGCGCTTGCGCGCGTGAACGCCGAAAGCACCCGAGCCTGCGCGAAATCGGAAGGCGCTACTCCGTGGACTGGCGTGGATGGGGTCCAAGTAGACAAGCTTTCCGTCCAAGAGCTTTCCGAATTGGTGAAAGAGCTGCGTTCGATCGATCCTCGCCTGACCATTATCGGGGCAGGGGGAATCAATCCCGGTAACGCCGCCGACTATGCCGCAACGGGCGTAGACGGCCTTGCCACCACGGCGCCGTATACCGCAAAGCCCATCGATATGAGCGTGCGTATGCGCATGGCGGAATAGGACGCATGCGCACGCTTGGTGTCGGGGACAAAACAAATGCTGCGACACCGTTCACAAATCGGCCCAAGTCGATACACTGTGGTTTGCGAGAATACACAGAACGGGAAGACTGTTCTCCATATTCCGTCGTTTTGTAAAAACCTGCGATTTTTCAGAGAGGTGCAAGCCGCATGATCCGCGTGATAACCGACTCCACTTCGTCGATTCCCCGCTCTTTGAGGGAGGAGCACGGCATCGAGCTTTTCAGCCTTTTCGTCAACCATGACGGAAAAGAGTACAAGGAAAGCAGCATGGACCTCGACGAATTCTATGCGGACATTTACGAAATGGCGGATAACATTCCCACCTCAAGCCAGCCTGCTTTATCGGAAATCGAACGCGTCTTCGAGGACGCGGCCAAAGCGGGGGACGACGTTTTGGGCGTGTTTCTGAGCAGCAAGATGTCGGGCACGTTCGAAAGCGTCGTACGCGCCGCGAAAGGCGCTGTGGGGAGACATGCGTCATTCCGCTTTGCCGTCGTAGACAGCCTTACCAACTGCATGGAGCTGGGGTGGCCGGTTGTCTCTGCGGCCAAGGCGGCGGCATCGGGCATGGGCCTGCACGAATGCGCCCAGCATGTGTGCGAGCGCGTGCGGAGCACCCGTTTCATTTTCGCCCCCGAGTCGCTTCGTTTCCTGGAAATGCATTGCGCATCTCGCCCATCCTCACCGTGAAAGACGGCGTGGCATCGACGTATGCGAAGGTTCGCACGCAGAAAAAGGCCATGGACAAGATGGTGGGGATTCTCAAGCAGGACATGGAGGAGCATGGGCTGAGGAATATCGCCGTGCACTACATTGGCTCAAAACAGCCCGCCGAAGAATGGGCACGCGACGTGATTCGCCCGCTCATCGGTCGGGATGTGGCCGTGGTTCCCGCAAGCCCGGTCATCGGCGTGCATGTGGGCCCCGCCGTGGGAATCGCATACGAGTGCGACAGGCCTATGGCCGACAAGTTCACGTCCATATTCCCCGAAGTCGTTTCGTCGGATGCGGAAATCGAGCGTTTGGGCGCGGTTGCGCTGTAGAGCGTTCGGGGTGTTTCAAGAAAAAGGCCCGCCGTCGATGCGGTAATCGACGGCGGGCCTTGCTGCGTTTACGCAGGCTCTATTGCTGGTCGAACAGCGGGGTGGAAAGATAGCGCTCGCCGGTGTCGGGCAGAACCACGACGATGTTCTTTCCTTCGAATTCGGGACGCGAGGCAAGCTCGGATGCGGCCTTGAGCGCTGCGCCCGAGGAAATGCCGACGAGCAGGCCGAGCGCGCTGACCTTTCTGCTGTAGGCGAAGGCGTCTTCGTTTTCAACGGTGATCACTTCGTCGAAAAGCTCGGTGTCAAGCGTGTCGGGAACGAACCCGGCGCCGATGCCTTGGATCTTGTGGGGGCCGGATTCTCCGCGGGAGAGAACGGGAGAGGCGGCAGGCTCGACGGCGACGATGCGGACGTCGGGGTTCTGCTTTCTCAGGAACCTTCCCGTGCCCGAAAGCGTGCCGCCCGTTCCTACGCCGGCCACCAGGGCGTCCACCTTTCCCTCGGTGTCGCGCCAGATTTCAGGGCCGGTGGTGCGCTCGTGAACGGCGGGGTTGGCGGGGTTTGTGAACTGGGAGGGAATGAAAGACCCCGGAGTTTCTTCGGCGATCTGATGTGCTTTCGCTATGGCTCCCTTCATGCCGTCTGCGCCAGGTGTCAGCACAATCGTGGCGCCATAGGCCTGCGCGAGCTTGCGACGTTCGATGGACATGGTTTCAGGCATGGTGAGGATCATGCGGTATCCGCGTGCGGCGGCGAAGGCGGCAAGCGCGATACCGGTGTTGCCGCTGGTGGGCTCGACGATGGTTGCTCCTGGTTTGACCAGGCCTTTTTCTTCGGCATCGTTGAGCATGGCGACGGCGATACGGTCTTTTACCGACCCGATGGGGTTGAAATATTCCACCTTCGCAAGGATGCGGCCCTTGGTGCCGAATGCGTTCGTGACGTCGAGAAGGGGGGTGTTTCCGACAAGCTGGTCGATGCTGGAATAAATCATGGGAATGCCTTTCTGGGTTCGTATGCGAAATCCGATGCACGACGTGCGCCCGCAGCGTGCTGTGCGTGCGGCCGCAGCGCGATGCGCCGTCTTGCGGCATCGTCTTGTGGCGAGCAATGCGCTATTGCGCGCGCCGCCGTTGCGTACGGGAGCCGTTAGTCGACACTTGGTTCAAGGTCCAGCGCGTCTTCGAGGGTGATGCCGCGCAGGTAGGATGTCACGGCGTGTTCCAGGCCCTTCCAAACGCGCTGGGTGCTACATCGCATGCTCAAGGGGCAGTCGAACGACCCTTCGAGGCAATCGAGCAGATACAGATCTCCTTCGGTTGCCTGGACGATTTCGTCTAAGGTTATCTCACGGGCGGGTCGGGCGATTGCATAGCCGCCCGTCGCTCCGCGGGTGACGGTGATAAGCCCTGCCTCCGACAGAGGGGCGACAACCTGCTCCAGGTACTTCTTCGAGATGAGCTGACGCTCGGCGATTTTTTTCATGGGTATGCGGCCTTCGGATTCGTGTTCGGCCAAATCGATCATGAAGCGAAGCGCGTAGCGTGTTTTCGTTGCGATCCTCATGTTCTTCCTGTTCCTGTACGTAGCGTTTCATCCGTTTCCATGCTTGCGGGGGCGTTCGTGCGAAACGTTTTATTGCGGGCGCGACTGGCTTTCCGCTTGCATGCATGGTGAAAATGTTGCTGCCCTGTTGCGTTCTTCTAAAAAGTCTAGCAATGCACTTGACATTGAACAAGACGAACTTAGGATAAAGCCTATCAAATTGCTAGGATTTAATGTGGAGGCAACAATGAAGGGTGTATATCTTGATAACGCGGCAACGACGCGCGTTCGTCCGGAAGCTTTCGAGGCCATGAGGCCGTATTTCTGCGAGCAGTATGGCAATCCTTCTTCAATCTATGATTTGGGGCAGGATGCCGCCGATGCGGTCTCCGAGGCCAGGGGAATCATTGCCGATACGATCGGGGCGAAAGACGCGGAGATTTACTTCACGGCGTCAGGCTCCGAAGCCGACAACTGGGCGATCAAAGGCGCCGCGCGAGCTGCGGCGGAAAAGGGCAAAGGCAGGCATATCATCACAAGCGCCATCGAGCACCATGCCGTGCTTCATACGTGTCAGGCTCTTGAGAAAGAGGGCTTCGAGGTCACCTATCTTCCGGTCGATGAATTCGGCCTGGTTGATCCTGCTGCATTCGAAGGGGCCATTCGCCCCGATACCGTTCTTGTCTCCGTCATGTATGCCAACAACGAAATCGGTACCATTCAGCCTATTGCCGAGCTTGCCCGCATCGCTCGCGAGCATGGCGTACTGTTCCATACCGACGCCGTACAGGCGTATTGCCACGAAGACATTCGTGTGAAAGATTTGGGCGTCGACCTCATGAGCGCAAGCGCGCACAAGCTGTACGGACCGAAGGGCGTCGGGTTTTTGTATATCCGCAAAGGAGTAAGGGTCAAAAACTTGATAGACGGTGGCCAACAGGAGCGCGGAAAGCGCGCGGCGACGGAGAACGTGCCGGGAATCGTCGGCTTCGGCAAGGCGGCTCAGCTTGCGTGGGAGGAGCGTGCGTCTGAACACGAGCGTCAGGAGGCGCTGCGCGACCATGCAATCGAAAGGATTCTCAACGAGATTCCTCATGTGCGCCTCAACGGCAGCGCCGAGCGCAGGCTTGCGAACAATATCAATGTGAGCTTCGAATTCATCGAGGGCGAAGGAATCATTCTCCAGATGGCCATGCGCGGGGTATGCGTGTCTTCGGGCTCTGCATGCACGAGTGGCTCTCTCGATCCGAGCCACGTTCTTTTGGCCATCGGGCTTCCACATGAGATTGCGCACGGGTCGGTAAGGATGACGCTCGGCAGGGAAACGACCGCCGAGCAGCTTGACGATGCGGTGGACAAGCTGGCGAAGACGGTCGAGACCCTGCGCTCCATGAGCCCGCTGTACGCCGATTACGAACGCGGCGAGATCGGATCCATAATCGATCGCGACGAAGACGCCGTAATTGGCAGGGCGGGCGCAGCATAGGGTCTGCGCGTATCGAGTTTCGTTTCATGCAGGATTTCAACAGGAGAAAATACCATGGCAATGAATTATTCCGACAAGGTGATCGACCATTCCCTGAACCCGCGCAATGTGGGCGAGATTGAAGATGCTAGCGGCTGCGGAACGGTGGGCAATGCCGTATGCGGCGACATCATGCGCGTGTATCTGGACATCGACGAAAACCAGGTGATCCGCGATGCGAAGTTCAAGACGTTCGGCTGCGGCGCTGCAATTGCGACAAGCTCCATGGCGACCATGCTGGTCAAGGGCAAGAACATCCAGGACGCTCTGGCCGTTACCAACAAAGCCGTGGCCGAAGCGCTCGACGGTCTTCCTCCGGTGAAGATGCACTGCTCGCTTCTTGCCGAAGAAGCCATTCATGCGGCGCTTTGGGATTATGCCGAGAAGAATGGCATCGCGATCGAGGGGCTCGAGCCTCCCGTGCACGATGTGTCCGAGCTGGAGGAAGGGCATCACGCGTAAAGGGCGAGCATTCCGATTGAAACGTCGTGCTGCGCAGGCCAAGGGGTTGAGCAAGGCGCGACGGTTGCAAGACGAGGCATATATCCATGTCTTGCGTGCGTGGTATAGTCGGTGCAGCAGTTACGAACGCTCGAAAGGGGGATTCGTCATGAGGGTCGTCGATCTTACTCACGTGATTAAAGAGGATATGCCCGTATATCCGGGAACGGAAACGCCGAAGTTTCTGCCAGGGAGCACCTATGACGCGGACGGCTTCAAAGAAACGTGCCTGCGGATGTTCACTCATACGGGAACGCATATGGACCCGCCGGCGCACCTGTTCGCCAACGGCATGACGCTCGATGAATTTCCCGCGAGCCAGTTCATAGGCAAGGCGGTGGTTGTTGATTGCCGCGGTCTGGGCGAAGGCGAGTTTATCACTATGGAGCACGTGCGTGCGTGCGGAGACGCGGCCGAAGAGGCCGATTTCCTTCTGTTCAATACGGGCTGGGATCAATACTGGGGAAGCCCCGAGTACTTCGGCGAATACCCCTGTATAGACGACGAAGTGCTCGACTTCATTCTTGCGGGCGACTACAAAGGCATCGGCTTCGACGTCATAGGGCTCGACCCTATCGCCGACGAAAATCTCACCAGGCATAAGAGGCTTTTTGCACATCGTGCAATCGTGAATATAGAGAACCTGACGAATCTTGATGCGTGCGGCAGGGGGTTGTTTGATTTCAGCTGCTTCCCCCTGCCGCTGAAAGACGGAGACGGCTCTCCCGTTCGAGCGGTGGCGTGGTTTTGCTAATCGGTGGCGTATGGGCTTATCGCGTCCTGAAACTCAAGTTATCCGCGGTTTGTATCAATGGCGGCTTGCTACTCGCGCTCGTTCTCTTCCCCTTGCCGACGATAATCAACATTTAAGTATTATATGTAGATTATCGTCAAGCTGAAGAGGATAGGGCGGTTTTTCCGATGATACAAACCGCCCGAAACTTGAGAAAAAGAAGGCGAAAAACAACTCGAGGAAAAAGAAGAGGCTCTCGTTGTCGAATTGCCTGGTGGATTTTGCCGCACGTCGGATACATCGCACGCCGTTCGTCGTCAGGCGCCGTGTCAAATGCGGGTTTATTCCACGAGCGTGAAAACGGCCACGAGGAAGGCTGCGGTAATCGCCGCGAATCCAATCACGACGGCCCATGCGGCAGGTCGGGAGAAATTTATCGTCCAGCCGACGCCGAAGCGCTTGGGCAGAAAGACGCTGGCGTCTTCCTTGTTGAAGTAAAAGATGCCGAGCTTCCAATGTTCGTCGTCATCCGCCAGAAGCTCATCGCTGGTCTGCATTCTCTTGAAGACGCGTGATCCCGCCTGTCCGTAAATCACCGACAGCGCGATGCTTCCAATGACGATGGGGATGCACAGGATAATGATGAGGGCGGCTGCTTGGCCAAGTTTCATGAATCCTGCTGAAGAAAGCAGGAACACAACGCCTATGCCAGCGCTAATGAGAATGCCGGCCACCAGTAAAAACGCGCTTTCTGCCCGGGCGAAAAGTCCATAGGCGAGCGCCGACGTGGCGGGTGCGTTCGGGTCTGCATGTCGCTTCGAACGCAGAATCATCCAGTGGGAGAGCATCATGCAGGCAGCTAAGAAGGCTTCGATCAGCACGGGAAACCCGATGGCGCTGCCAATGGTCTTAGGAACGTACTCGTTCACGTTCCCTGCGAAATCTGCATGCATGGGAAGCATGTCGGGCATGGAAGGGTAAAGCGCAAGCCCGAGGGCTATTGTTGCCAAGATGACGGGAATGTAGAGAAGATTCCAGGCCAGAGGAAGGGCTTTCGGCAAGTCTTCCTCGGCGGCGAGGGCGGTTGCTTGCTGGCGCTTGGTCTGCCAGCCTTCAGCGCGTTTAAGCTCGGCCACTTTTTTGCGATTGCGCAGCATCAGGGCAAACGATGCAATAAGGGGAACGAAGAGGGCGGCGCAAAGAAGCGTTACGCCCGATGAATCCCGCCCTGAGACAAGAAGTACACCGGCCGCCAAGGAAGCGACGGTTGCGATTGCCGCGAGGACGCTCATGACCAGGGCGTATCGTTTCTTGAGAGCAACAAGGCGTGGGTCGCTCTGCGCGGAAGCGGGTACGGTTACCGCGAAGCATTCGTTGTGGCGCATGAGGTAGGGAGTAAAGGCAAGCAGGAGCCCTGTGGCAAGCGTTGTGGCGCTCAGCATGCCTATGGTTGCGATGGCGATCGTCATGAGTGGGCTCCTTTCGCGGCGGGCGTTGTATTCAGCGTGCTGGGTTTGCTGGCGGGCTTTTTCGTGAGCGGGCGGCCTTCTTCGTCAAGGCCGAGCACACGTACGTTGCGTTTTGCTCCATCTGGGCTCTGTTCTGTGAATACGCGTTTTGCCTGAGTCTGTGCCGCCTCGAGAAATGTTTGCTCGGTACCTCCTTGGGCACGATGCTCCAAAGCGAGCTGCCGGAGGCTTTCCTCGAGCTTCGCCGCATTTGCCGCAATGCGTTCGGGTGTTGCGGCATGTCGGAAATCGGCAATGACCGCTCCAGAACGGCCGCGCATGACGAGGTAGCCTTCGTCTCGTAAGACGGCGTAGGCTTTGTTCACGGTGTGCAGGTTGACTCCTAAGTCGCTTGCGAGGGTGCGCACGCTGGGCAGTCTGTCGGCAGGAAGCAGTTCGCCGTGCGCGATGGATGCGACGATCTGGTCTCGAATTTGCTGATAGACGGGGTCCGGCGACGCTTGGTCTATGCGGATGATCATGCTACCTCCTGTTCTATGTCTAATATAACAATTGCATAATACCATATTTGTTATAGAACACATAGAACAAAGTTGCATGTGACGCAAGCGGTGGACGGGAGCAGCTGCCAGCGAATCGGGAACCGCGGCCTGCGAGATGGAGGCAGAGGATCGCAGGCTGTGGACGAGGGGCCCTGGAGTTTGATTCGGCAACGCAACCGCTTCTATTATTGCCAAGCAAGGATAATTGCCTGTATTATCCTCATTACAGGATAAATGAGGACGGAACGTCGGATGGGGTTTCGATAATCGTCCGCTTGCGCAAAAGGGGGTTTGCGATGATTGGGAGAGATTGGATGACGAGGCGCGGTTTTGCAATCGCCTGCGCGTTTGCACTGTGCGCGGCGCTTACGGGCGGCATACTGGCGGGTTGTTCGGGCGGTGCGTCTGAGGAAACGCAAGAAGCTGCTCAGCCGCAGGCTGAGACGAAAGCGCTCGAAGGCCACGAGCTCAATATATATTGCGGCGCTGGTATGACCGATCCGTTCCAAAAAATTGCCGATGCCTTCGAGGCGGAGACGGGCTGCGCTATGAACGTGACCTTCGCCAATGCGGCGCAGATCCAGACGCAGATAACCACTACCGAGCAGGGCGATTTCTTCGTCGCTGGTTCTGCCGAGGAGCTCAATCCGGTAGCCGACTACGTGGCGTCGAGCGTCGACTTGGTGAAGCATATTCCCGTGCTTGCCGTGCCTGCGGACAATCCGAAGGGGATTACGGGGCTGGCCGACCTCGCCAATGCAGAAAAGGTCCTGGTGGGAGATCCCGAATCTACGCCCATCGGCAAAATTGCCAAGAAGGCCCTGACCGAGAACGGTCTGTGGGAAACCATGATGGCAAACGACGTGCTTACCACCACGACCACCGCGCCTCAGATTGCAACCGCCCTTGCCAACGGCGAAGGCGATGCGGGCATCGTGTGGAAAGAAAACGTCAAAGACGAAGGAGCTGTGGTTGTGGACACCTCCGATCTGGACGGCTTCATTAAGACCGTTCCCGCCGCGCAGCTGACTTGCGCTGCCGATGCCGACGCGGTTGCTGCGTTCAATGAGTTCTTGCAGACTGACGCCGCCTGGGACATCTGGGCTGAATTCGGGTACGAAAAGGTCGAGTAATCTTGCGCTCGCAAGGAAAAGACCCGTTTAAGCACCACGGTCGTAGAGGGGATTTCTTCTCAGCGGCTTCCGTGTTGATTGCGACGATGGCGCTGCTGTTTATCGGCAGCGCCATTGCTGCTATTGTCATTGGCGGCGTTGCTCATTTTGGAGAGGCGATTGCGTCCGAAGAGGTGCTGTTCTCGCTCCGTATGAGCGTGGTCACCTCTACTATTTCAACGGTACTGTGTCTTCTTCTTGCCCTGCCGACCGCGTACGCGCTTTCGCATGTCGACATGCCTTTCAAGCGCGTTGCGGAGGTTTTGATGGAGCTGACGCT
>USEQ01000016.1 GCA_900553655.1 uncultured Slackia sp.
GTTCTTTCCCGGATCCATTCATCACTGGTGTCCACCAGCCTGGCCAGATCGTTGTCTACCAGCGCAACAACGTCACGAACGACGTTCTCTACAAAGAGGGTCTTGATCTTCTGGTCATGCCTTCTGCCGAGCTGTCCCGTGGTCGTGGCGGCCCGCGTTGCATGAGCATGCCGTTCCAGCGCGAGGACCTCTAACAATTATCGCGACCCCGCCCGTGAATAGCGGGGTCGCATTATTCTCTTTATTTTGCCGTTTTAGAGACCTATATGGGAGGTCTCTAGTAAGAAAGGATGGACAAAATGGGTGTCAATCTTAGCGGTCGCAACTTCATTCGTCTCCTTGACTTCACCACGGAAGAGATTGAGTACCTGCTCAAGCTCTCCAAGAACTTCAAGGACATGAAGCGTGCTGGTGTTCCCCATCGTTACCTCGAGGGCAAGAACATCGTTCTTCTGTTCCAGAAGACCTCTACCCGTACCCGCTGCGCATTTGAGGTTGGCGGCATGGATCTCGGCATGGGCGTGACCTATCTCGATCCGGGCAGCTCCCAGATGGGCAAGAAGGAGTCCATCGAGGACACCGCTCGCGTTCTCGGTCGCATGTATGACGGCATCGAGTTCCGCGGCTTCGCTCAGGCTGACGTCGAGGAGCTCGGCGCAAACGCTGGCGTTCCTGTCTGGAATGGCCTGACCGACGCATGGCATCCCACTCAGATGCTCGCTGACGTTCTCACCATGCAGGAGAACTTCAACTACGACCTCAAGGGCCGCACCGTCGTCTTCATGGCTGACGCTGCCAACAACGTTGCTCGTTCCATGATGGTTGTCTGCGCTAAGCTCGGCATGAACTTCGTCGGCTGCGCTCCCGAGACCAACTGGCCCGACGCTGAGCTCGTTGAAGAGTGCAAGGCTATCGCAGCTGAGCATGGCGCAACCGTCAAGCTGACCGCTGACGTGAAGGAAGCTTGCACCGGCGCTGACGTTATCTACGCTGACGTTTGGGTTTCCATGGGCGATCCCGACGAGGTTTGGGCTGAGCGCATCAAGAACCTCGAGCCGTATCGCGTTACCAAGGAAGTCATGTCCTACGCTAACGACGACGCTATCTTCCTGCACTGCCTCCCCGCATTCCATGACACCAACACCGTCATCGGTGCTGAGAAGGCTGAGCAGTTCGGTCTCACCGAGATGGAAGTTTCCGACGAGGTCTTCGAGTCCAAGCAGTCCAAGGTCTTCGACGAGGCGGAGAACCGCATGCACACCATCAAGGCTGTCATGTACGCTACCTTGAAGTAAAGTCTTCTGAGTATTAAGAGGTAAATTAGCTATGGCAAACAAGCGTCTCGTTATTGCTCTGGGCGGCAATGCTCTCGGCAATACCCCCGAGGAGCAGCTCGAGCTGGTTTCCAACACCGCTGCTCCCATCGTTGACCTCATCGAAGAGGGCTTCGATGTCATCGTTACCCACGGTAACGGTCCCCAGGTCGGCATGATCAAGGTTGCAACCGACAACTCTGCAACGAAGGTGGGCGGCACCCCGTCCATCCCGTTCCCCGAGTGCGGTGCTATGAGCCAGGGTTATATCGGCTATCACCTGCAGCAGGCTATGCAGCGCGAGTTCGCTCGTCGCGGCATGGACAAGGCTTGCGCTTCCATCGTGACGCAGACCGTCGTTGACGCAGCTGACCCTGCTTTCCAGGATCCCACCAAGCCCGTCGGCGCTTTCTTCACCGAGGAAGAGGCCGCCAAGCTCATGGAGGAAACTGGCAACAAGTATGTTGAGGATGCTGGTCGTGGCTGGCGCTGGGTTGTCGCTTCTCCCGCACCGGTTCGCATCGTCGAGCTTCCTCTGATCAATAACCTCGTCGAGGCTGGCATGTGCGTTATCTCCACCGGTGGCGGCGGTATCCCCGTCATCGAGGAGGACGGCGGCTACAAGGGCGTTCCTGCCGTTATCGACAAGGACCGTTCTGCTGCACTGCTCGCTGGCGAGGCAAACGCTGACATGCTGGTCATCTTGACCGCTGTCGATCGCGTCTGCATCAACTTCAACAAGCCGGATCAGCAGGAACTCGCTTCCATGACGATCGCCGAGGCTGAGAAGTACATGGAGGAAGGCCAGTTCGCCAAGGGCTCCATGCTGCCCAAGGTTGAGGCATGCCTCTCCTTCGTCAAGGCAAACCCGAACGGCAAGGCCCTGATCACCTCTCTCGAGCGTGCTAAGGAAGCTCTTGCTGGCGAGACCGGTACGGTTATCACCGCTTAAGTCTTCTTTCGGATTTTTGTTC
Organism: uncultured Slackia sp.; assembly: GCA_900553655.1. GTDB lineage: Bacteria > Actinomycetota > Coriobacteriia > Coriobacteriales > Eggerthellaceae > Slackia. The sequence continues at coordinate 2,288 of USEQ01000016.1, forward strand.
TTTCTTATCTGCCGAGGGCATTGCGCCCTCGGCAGATTCTTGGATGGCGCTTTTGCTGTCCATGCGAGCTTTTCAGGTAGGGGTGCCTGACAGGCTTGTTGAATCAGTTGGGTATGGTGACACCGACTGATCGGGATTCAATGCATCAGGGGTGACTGCAGAGAATCTTGATTCCATGGGATGTAGTAGGGGTGCTCGTCTCATGGGTATGTGCACTTGTATGCATATTCCACGTGCTTCGTGTAGACGGGGCTCGTTAGCCCATTTGAAAGGGACAACATGGCTGACAAAGTTAAAAAGAAGAAGGACCCTATCAGCTCCTTCAGTATCCTCCTTATTTTGCTGGTCGTTCTTGCCGTCGCTTCTTGGATCGCGGCAGCGGCTACTGGTGGCGTCGTTACCGGCGCATCTCTTTCTAATATTCTGACTGCTCCCATTTATGGTTTTGCAGGCGCTCCCGACAGCATCGTTGAAAGCTCTGTCAATCCCGGAACGTTTCCGGGAGGTGCTCTCGAAGTCTGCTTCTTCGTTATGATTCTGGGCGGTTTCTTGGGCGTTATGACCAAGACCGGCGCGCTTGACAACGGTATCGGTGTGCTCGTTAAGAAGCTTCATGGCAACGAGCTTGTTCTTATTCCGATTCTGATGATCCTGTTCTCGATTGGCGGTACGACGTACGGCATGTGCGAGGAGACCGTTCCCTTCTATGTCCTGCTTGCTGCCACGATGTATGCGGCCGGTTTTGACGTCATGGTGGGATCTGCCGTGGTTCTGCTCGGCGCAGGATGCGGCGTTATCGGCTCTACCGTCAATCCGTTTGCAGTCGGTGCTGCCGTTTCTTCTCTTATCGATGCGGGCATCGAGGTCAACCAGGGCATTATCATCGCCCTCGGCGCTATTCTCTGGATTGTTACCACGGCGATTTCCATCGTCTACGTTATGAAGTATGCGGCGAAAATCAAAAAAGACCGCGGCTCAACGATTCTTTCCCTGCAGGAGCAGGCTGACGAGAAGGCCCACTTCGGCAAGGACGGCGATGCTCAGGGCGAGATCACGCTGACCGGTCGTCAGAAGGGCGCGCTTGTCGTTTTCGCAATCGCCTTCATTATCATGGTTATCAGCTTCATTCCCTGGGAAGACTTCGGCATCAACGTCTTCACCGGATGGTCCGCCGTCGTTACGGGTCTTCCGTTGGGACAGTGGTACTTCCTTGAGGCCGCGTGCTGGTTCTTCGTGCTGGCAATCATCATCGCTGTTGTTGGCGGGTTGTCTGAATCCGAAACCGTCAAGGCGTTCATCGACGGTTGCGCTGATATGATGAGCGTTGTCATGATTATTGCTCTGGCTCGTGGCGTTTCCATTCTCATGGCTGAAACCGGCATGTCTGACTGGATTCTGCTGAACGCGTCCAATGCGCTCCAGGGCGTATCCGCGATTGTTTTCGCACCCGTCTCTTGGCTGCTGTATGTCGTTTTGTCCTTCCTGATTCCCTCCAGCTCCGGCATGGCGACTGTCTCCATGCCCATCATGGGCCCCTTGGCTGCAAACCTCGGTTTCTCCGTCGAGACTATGGTCATGATTTTCAGCTCCGCCAACGGCTTGGTGAATCTGTTCACTCCTACATGCGGAGCCATCATGGGTGGTCTTGCGATTGCGAAGGTCCAGTATGGAACGTGGCTTAAATGGGTCTGGGAGCTTCTGGTCATTCTTGCCGTCGTCTGCCTGGCCGTGGTCACGACCGCTATGATGATCTTGTAGGCAAACCTTTTCGGACTTCAAAGAAGCAACCTTCGGGTTGCTTCTTTTTTTACCGGATTCGGTTCTAGGCTACAGTCAAGTTTTTCTATAGCGACATAGGAAGTTGAGCGGGCAAGAAGGTGGGAAAGCTTTGGGCGCTCACCTTTTGGCCGATAACCTCATAGTTTCGGATTTCACCCTAAACATATTGCACAAAAAAAGCTGCCAATGGCAGCTTTTTTAATTCTATGGTGGGCGATGAGGGATTTGAACCCCCGACCTTGTGCTTGTAAGGCACCTGCGCTCCCGCTGCGCCAATCGCCCGTGAGTAAAAATTATCCCACATTATTGAGGAAATGTCACGAGAAAAGTTTGTAGGAACTCAAGACTCTGGCGTATTCCAATACGCCACCTACGGGCGAGGTAAAGGTACGGCACGGTTGGCCGGCGGTGTCTGTCTGTTCATTGATCCGTACGGGCTTCTAACGCCTGCGATCTTTTCGGCTTTGCGAAAAGGGCAGGGGATGGTCGGAGATGGGCGAAAAGCTTGGCAGAAAACGTAGAGGCGCTGGAAAGAAGCGAGGGGCTGTGCCGGCAGAGAAAGTAGAGCAAGAACGTTCATCATGATGTCGCAAGTCGAAGGCAATCGTATCGGCCGTGGTATACGAGGCGAACGACAGGAGGTCCCATGCGTCGGAAAGCGAATCTAATTGCGGGAGCCGTATGCGGCGCGCTATGTGTCTCAAGCGTGCTCGCTTATGGCGCAGAGGTGCAGAGCTCGTTTGAGAAAGAACGCGCCGAGGTTCTTGAACGTTATGGGGGCGAACAGGTCGAAGTGTGCGTAGCCACGAAGGATATAGAGGTCGGGGATGTCTTGGGAAGCGCCAATACGGAGAAGCGTCTCTGGCTGGGGGAGCTGCTTCCGGAAGATGCCGTGTTTCGTATTGAGGACATGCAAGGAAAACCCGTATCAAGCCCGATATATCAAGGAGAAGTGATTACGGAGCGACGTTTTGAGGAGGGCGAACATGTGGCGCTCCAAGTCCCGGACGGGCTTTGTGCGGTGAGCGTGCCTGCAAAGTCCGTTTCGGCGGTAGGGGGCTCAATCGAGGCAGGTTCCTACGTGGACGTGTATGCCACGTCGGGGGCGGCCACCGACTGTATTGCATCGGGTGTTCTTGTCCTATCTACAAGCTCGACGGAAGAGCAGGCGAAATCGGAAGAGGATATCGCATGGGTGACGCTTGCCGTAGAGCCCGACCTCGTCAAAGAAGTCATTACCGCGGCACAGAAAAGCGAGCTGTACTTCGTGCTTCCGGCTGACGACGAAGCAGGCGTCAACCGGACGAAGGCGGACGTTGGGCAGGCGGGGACGGATGGCGAGCAGGCCGAGACGGACGCTGGGCAGATGAAAACGGATGGCGAGCAGGTCGGGACGGATGCCGATCGAAGCCAGACGGATGGTGGAGGGACCGAATCGGGCGTCGATCGAAGCGAGCCGTATGAAGAGCAAGCCGAGGCGGGCGCCGTACGTGCGGAGGAGAAAACAACGGGAGGTGGTGAACAATGACGAAGCGAGTGCTACTTTGCGCGGACGGCCAATCGTTGGCAAATCCGGTGCTTCTGGGGCTTAGTGACGAACGATTGGATTCCATTCCCTGGCTTGCTTGCGTCTCGTCCGCCGAATCGTGCAGGAGGACTGCACGTGCGATAAGTTCGCTTGAAGAGCTCTGGGTTGTGTCTTGCGACGACATGGATTCAATCAATGTTGCGGCTGCGTTGAAGAGAGACGATCCCGAAAGGCGGGTCTATCTCGTTTCTTTCGGAAACAACGGTTCTCTTGCGAGCAGGGCTGCCGCCGCGAAGCTCGATGGCGTGCTGAATGAGCTGTTGTTCGCGAAGCGTTACGAGCAGGTGAAGAGGGCCTGCGGCGTTCAGGGGAAAGCTTCGAGCCTGCAAAGCGGCGAGGAGTTCTCCGGGCAGAGGGCTGAGGGCGTGAAAGGGAAGAGCTGCTTCCAGGGGGAATGCGGCGCCTTTCCTGAGCGTGTGGCGGCTGGGCCGAAAACCCCGCGTGAGCCTTTGCCGAAATCGGGGATTTCGGCAAAGGAACCGAGGGCAACCACGATTGCGGTCGTATCGGGAACCGGCGGGTCTGGAAAAAGCACCGTAGCGGCGGTCCTCTCGCTCCTTTCGAGGAATGCGGGCTTGTCCACTGCGGTTCTCGATGCCGACTTGCAGTTCGGCGATATGGACTATCTGCTTGGCCTGCAGGAGCCGGTTCGCATAGAGGACGTTGCGGAGGATGGAGAAAGGCTGCAGAGCATCGCGGGGCAAGGTTCGATGGAGAGGCCGGCTCTTGTTGCGGCGCCGAGGAGAATCGAGACGGCAGAAGTCGTTGTCTCGGAGATTCCGACAATACTTGAAACGTTGAGGAGCATGTTTGATGTCGTGGTCGTCAACACCGGCGCGTTTTGGTCGGACCCTCAGGCCATGGTTCTCGAATCGGCGGATTCGGTCGTTTTCGTCATGGATGCTCGCCCCTCCTCGTTGCGTGCAACCGCCCATGCCATGGAGCTGTGCGTGCGTTTGGGGGTTGCCACGACGGGCTTCACTTTCGTGGTGAACAAACACGAGAAAACAAGTTTGCTTTCGGCGGTCGATGTCGCATGCGCGCTTCATGGAGCAAAAGCGTTCGAGGCCCCTTATGGAGGACGAGATGTGGACGAGCTGCTTGGCGCCGGATACCCCGAAGAACTGCTCGCTTCGAAGAATCCATTCGTCGAAGCGATGGCGGATTTGCTGGAGGGTCTTCTCCCCGGAAAGAAGAGGGAAGCGGTTGAGAAAGAGAGAAGCGCGAAAAAGAGAAAGCCATTTTTCTTGAGAGGAGGGCGGTCATGACGCTTATGGAGCGTGTGAAGGTTGCGGAGGCGGAATGCGGAAGCATCGCCTCGGTCAGCAGGGATGCATGGATGCTCGACGAGCTGAAAGACGAAGTCGGCGCCGTTATTCCGGGGGATGTTCTGGCGTCGCTCTCCGTCGAGAATCCCAAGCGTGCGCGAAGCGAGCTAAAAAGGGCGGTTCAGAGCATATACGCTCGACCGAAATGGGCATCACGACCGTCCGATACGAAAGACCGCATATTCTCCGATTTGGTCGATGTCGTTTTCGGGCTGGGTCCGCTGCAGTCGCTCGTGGAAGACGAGTCGGTGACCGAAATCATGGTGAACGGAACGAAATCGATATTCGTCGAACGAGAAGGAAAGATAGAGCCATGCGGGCCGCTTTTTTCAAACACCGCCCAGCTTAGAGCGCTTATCGACAGGATTCTTGCCCCGCTTGGCAGACGTGTTGACGAGAGCAGCCCCATGGTCGATGCCCGCCTTCCGAACGGTCACCGCGTGAACATCGTCATTCCGCCAATAGCGCTCGACGGTCCGACGATAACTATCCGCAAATTTACCGACAAGGTCATGTCTCTTGAGGAAATGGAGAGCAAAGGGTCCTTCGACGAGAGAGTTGGTCTTTTGTTCGCCTGGGCGGTGAAAGCGCGCAAGAATATCGCTGTGTGTGGAGGAACGGGCAGCGGCAAGACGACGCTTCTGAACGCGCTGTCGTGCATCATCGCAAAAGAGGAGCGAATCGTCACGATCGAGGATTCGGCCGAATTGAGGTTCACCGAGCATCCTCATGTTGTGCGGCTCGAATCTCGTGCTCGCAACGCAGAGGGGGTTGGGGAGGTTTCCATTCGAGACCTTGTGCGCAATGCGCTTCGAATGAGGCCGGACAGAATCATCGTAGGGGAATGTCGAGGCGCGGAAGCTCTCGATATGCTCCAGGCCATGAATACGGGTCACGACGGCTCTCTCACCACCCTTCATGCGAATTCGCCGAAGGACATGATTATGCGTTTGGTGACGATGGTCCGTTACGGCGTCGACCTACCTGTAGACGTCATCGAGCGCAATATCGCATCCGCGATCGATTTGGTGATTCAGGTGGCGCGGTACAAAGACGGCAGACGTTTCGTGAGCGAGATATCCGTTATCGAGCAAGACGGGCTCGAAGCGTGCGGGACGCGACCCCTTTTCGAGCGTAGCGGCCTTGACGAGCGCGGTACGTGGCGCACGTTGCCTGCATGGGTGGAAGAGTCGGTTGCCCAGGGGTTTGTAGGGGAAAGCGAGGTGAAGCGATGGAAACAGGCGCCATATTGCTCGTAGGGTGCGTATCGGGGTTTTTCTGCGCCGCCCTCCTGGGAAAAGGAATATACGAGGGGATTCATTTCGCTTTCTTGGCCTCGAGGGCGAATGAAGAGCGTCAAGACGCCCTCGAGCGGGGCGGAGCGAGGAAAACGCTTTATCTCATCGTGCGACATTATGCCCGCAACGGAGTGCCGTCGCTCGTTTCCTCGGTTCGCTTTCTCGGGCGCGTTCGATGGTTGGAAAGGACGTTTTCGAATGCGGCCTCTTTTCTGAGGCGGCGAGGGTGGGCGTCCGGGTCAGAGAGTGCGGGAACCTTGCTTGCGGTGTCGTTTCTTTTCGTGGCGGCGGTCGTGTTTTTTACCGTACGTTCTTTTGCGGCTGCGTTGCTGATCCCTTCGTGCGCGTTTCTTGCCGTTGCGGTTTATCTTTCCAGGGAGCGCGATCGCGAGCAAGATCTTCTTCGCGACCAGGTACCGGACGCTTTGAGGTGCATGGAAGCGTGCCTTCATGCGGGACTGTCGCTGCCACAGGCTTTCGCCGAGGTTGCCGAAGAGATGGAAGCACCCGCGAAAGATCTGTTCTCCCGCGTTTCCCGTGATCTCGACTTGGGGTTTTCCGTTGAGCAGTCGCTGTCTCGATTTCGGGATAGCTCCGAAATAGAAGAACTTGCGTTTGTGGCCATGGCACTTGACGTGCAGTACGTATGCGGAGGGAACGCGAAGCCGGTTCTGCAATCGGCGGAAGACTCCGTCGCCAGGTCTCTCGACCTCCGGCGGCTGCTGCGAGTCCAAACGGCGCAAGCGCGCTTCTCGGCCCAGATCGTCAGCGTGATGCCCGTGTTCTTGTTGGCGATCGTCTCCGTTGTGAGCCCCGGGTTTCTCAATCCGTTTTTCGAAAGCGCCACGGGTCTTGCCCTGCTCGTTGTTGCTGCGGGAATGCAGGTGATGGGGATATTGCTGGTGAAGCGGACTCTGGAGATAGAGGTGTAGCTGGCGAAGGGGGCGCTGAAGATAGGGGTACGGCAAGAAGGTCGGTTTGTCGATGAAAGGAGGTGCCGTTTTGGTCTGGACGGCAATGGCGGCTGTGTGGGCGTCGGCTTTCGGCTGGATTGTCTGCGCGGCGGTGCTCGAGAGGCTCGAAGAGAGAAGGCGCGTAGACAAGCTGGTGCGTCTGTTCCCGGGAAATGACGGCGACAGGCGTTTCGGAGACTCGACGCCGAAGGAAGAAGGTCGTTTCGCGAGGGCTTTACGCCGGAAAGCGTCCTTGTCTCAAAGGCGGCGCGCCAAGGAGCGGCTGGAGATTCAGAAGCATATTCCCGAAATGGTCGATGCCGTTGCGCTGGGAATGCGGGCGGGTCTTTCGTTCGAGAGCGCATTCGAGCTGTATTGCGAGCGTTTCGACGATGTCCTGTCGCGCAAGTGCCGTCGGGCGCATGCATGTTGGGAGAGCGGCCTCGTTTCACGTGATGCGGCCTTGCGAGCCTTGGCTGAAGAGATGGACGTGCCGGTGATGACGAGGTTCGTGGGAAACGTTATTCGCTGTCTTCGTTACGGAAGCCCCATGTCGCGGGTTTTCGAATCGGTGGCAAGCGAGGCGAGAAGCTGCTATCGGTCCCAGATGGAGGAGGTGGTGGCAAAGGCTCCGGTGAAGATGCTCATGCCAACGGCGGGGCTCATTCTCCCAGCCATGCTCATTGTTGTCATGGGCCCTGTGTTGCTGGAATTCGTATAGGTGGAATTCGACGGATTAAGGAGAAGACGATGGGAAATACGGTTGCGAATAAATGCGCGGCGATTGGAAGCGAAACGAACGGACGCGTGCAAGGCGTTCGCGAAGCACTTGACCGCATGCGCGGGCGAATGCGCTCCCGCGCAGCGAGAGCGCACGGTTTCCTTATATGCAAAAAGGGACAGGGCACGACGGAATACGCAATCCTGGTGGGTGTTCTCGTGGTGATAGCGATCGTCGCCATCACGCTGTTCCGTCCCAAAATCGAGGAGCTTTGGAATGCTATCGCGGATGGAATCAACGGTCTTTGAACGATTTTTCTTTCGGTTGGACGGGCAAAGGCCAGGCCCCTTTCGGCGTATGAGCCGCAATGTTGAACGGCGTCGCCTTCGGCGAGAGGGGCAAGGAAGCGTCGAATATGCGCTGGTGGTTGTTGCGTTTCTTGCTGTGGCTATTGCTTTGGGGGCTCTGTGGCACTTC
>USEQ01000017.1 GCA_900553655.1 uncultured Slackia sp.
ACTACAAAAAGGAGTAAGGATGACCGAAAACACGATGGGAACCATTGCAATTAGCGACGCCACGATTGGTGCCGTGAACGAGAAGGCTATTAATTGCCAAGGCATGTTCAAATCCCTCGTCGACGCGACGAGCGGCATCACCGGGCCCCAGGCTGGCCTCCTTGGATGCCTCGTCGTTTCCATTGCCGGGGTGGCGGGATATGGAATATACGCCCTTTGCGACCTGGTCAAATCCGGACACCCCGTCGAGCTCACCTCTGGAGGGGTGCGCTTCGCGGCGAATACGGCAGCGCTCGGCGAGGCGAGCAGCCTCTAATCGGCGGACAGGGGAATCAATGCAGATGAATGAGATGCCCTCAATCGGGACCACGCTGACTTACGGCGAGGCAATTGAAGCATACGACCGCTTCGAGCGGACGATGCTCGAAAAGGCGTACGGGGCCGGGCTCTTGCCCGCGGTGGGGCTGTACGATCTGCTCTGGCAGCTTGAGTCGCTCGCGCAGAAGTTCGGAATCGAGGGCAAGGGGGCCTTCTCGAGGCTCAAGAGGCAGATCCGGTCGTTCTCGAGCGAGAGGGCCGCCCTCGCGAACGGGGTGAACGGGAAGAGATTCTACCTTTTGCAGGACCAATCGGCGCTCAAGCAGCATGACGAGACGCACCTTTTCAAGGTCGGGGTCGACGGGAACAAGCTCGCTGGCGACCTCGACGAGGCCATCGAGCTGCTTTCGGAAGAGTCCGCCAAGGCTGACGAGTACGGCGACACGTATTCGCCTAATCGGCTGGAGCGGAATTCCGACAAGCTGGGTAGAGACCCTTTCATGAAGTGGGCCGGAATCGGGTTTTGCGTGATGATGATCTGCTTCGGAATCTCGATGCTCGTCCATTCGGTCTTCCAAATCGGTTTCTACCTCAAATGGTTTTTCTAATGCGAGAGCTGTCGGGTGGGCTGGCTTTCGCCCAGGGCATCCACTCATGGGCAAAGTGCGGACGTTTTCCTAGACCGCCTACAAAGCATAGCCCAGGATCCTTCCGTATTCGTCCAGCCCATCCAGTCCAAGGACTTCCTGATATGCCCTCGCAACAGTAGCGCGGGCAGGCGTTCAGCTCGGCTATGAAGCGGTCAGCATCGACGTGGAAACCCTTGCCGACCAGGTTGTCTGACGCCTTGGAGACATATCCCTCGTACGAGCCACAGCCTCCCCTGCGGCGCCGCTTGACGTAGACGGGGCGCATCCCGACGAAGCCGACGCTCTGACAATCGCCCCATCGCGGGCGAGCAAGAAAAGCTCAACGTCTTCCTCGCTATAAATATAGCCCCAGTCAGAACTCTGAAGGCCCCGGCTATTATCCGTAGCTTACTGGACCTCGAATTTCAGACATAATTCCGCAGAGAAACGGAACCCACCATAAAGGTCGCCCATCCTTGGGCAGAAGCGAAAAGCAGTCGCAACCCACAAAAATTCTACGCAGCATCCCGATATCAGACGAACCCCTTCTCGATGTCTGCAAACGCCTTTACCCGCAACTCGATTTCGGCGATGACCTTGCGAGATTCCTCGTCGCTCTTCCCCGTCGGGTCTTCCAGGCCCCAGTCGTCGTCGAACGGCCTCCCTATGAATGGACAGCCCACATTGCAGCCCATGGAAATCGCGATGTCGGGATCGGGTATGTCGCGGACCAGTTTGCTGCGCCGCCCTTCCACCTCCATGTCGATGCCGTAGACTTCCCCCATCAAGCGAACCGCGTCCTGGTCGATTCAAGGATTCGCTTCGGTTCCGACGGGATAGCTTTCGAACGCATCGCCCGCGAAGTGCCGCCCGGGCACCTCCGCAATCTGGCTTCGAGAGGAGTCATGAACGCAGACGAATGCAGTCCTCTGCATTTCGCAAGCCACGGTTTCGATTCATTCGCCGCTCGCTCAAGTTCGTACGCCCATGCACGAACGACGCCGTCCGCATGCTTGCAGCACGAAAATCCGCGCCCGTCATCCTAGAAGTTTGATATCGATTTCTTCCGCTTCTATGTAAATGCTCCCGCTCCCCAGATGGATTCCCAAAGCGCCGGGAGCTGGTTCGACAACTTCCTCGATATAGTGCGACAGGGCCATGTCGACATTCATCTCGAAAGACGTCACCGATTTTGCATCGATAAGCGCCACTCTGGGCGCGTTACTCAAGTCGACGGGTTTTTCACGGTCGAATAGTCCTCGATGACAAAAAGGATTCCTTCGCCATCACAAGAGAATTGTCCGATATACAGATCGCGAAACGCATCGACCTCTTTTAGCAGATCGGCATGACCGGCCATCGAAAACCCCTTCGTTTCTTTGCACAAGCACCTCGCATCGCACGCTCCAGCGCGCCCAGAGGGCCCTCTATTTGAAATACCCGACCTCCGCAGGAAACGCCCCGTCCAGCTGGATTCTCAGTGCGATCTTGAAGATAAGGGGCCACGCCTGGACGTCCACCCCACCGCTGCCTATATCGGATGCGTTCGAGCAGTTCGTCACCTTTAGGGACCCATCGGCGAGCATCTTCCCGTAATCGACGTTTTCGGCAGACGCGATGAGGACGCCGTCCGGGTAGCGCTTCGTCCTCTTCGGAGCGTATGCGGACGAAATCGGCCGCAGCTCGACGTATATCTCGCCGTCCTCGCACGGGTCGTTATCCGCCCTGTTCAAATTCGTGCACCCGTACGCATAGACGGCGCTCTCCCCGTCGCTGAGGACAAGGCGGGCCGCGCCTCCGTATCCTAGGCTCATAGGAGTCTTCCTTTCTCGGCATCCCACGAAATACCAATCAACGAAATCGAAGCCCGGTGTTTTCGACCGACGCCCCACCCCGCCCTGCCGCCGGCGCAACCGCACGGCGTCCGCGTTAGAACCAATGGTCGTACATACGCCGCAGGAAGTCTTTCGTCAAAGGATACTCGTCCGATTCGGGAAGGACCGAGTCGATTTCGCAACGGGGGCAAAGCGCCGTGTCGCCGCCTTCGTCTTCAATCCACTCCTCTATCTCTTGCGGGTCGAATATCGCCAGGCAGTAAAAGCATCCGCACCTGCCAACGCGCTGTAGCGCCTCCCTGTTGCAAGCACACCTCGAATGAGCATCCAGAATCAGCTGGTCAACGGCATCTTTTCTTGCCTGATGCTCGGATTCAAGAAACCGACTGAACATAGCCACCTCCAAAATTCCCCACGATCAATTCACAGCACGCAATCCTCGCCCGCCGACCGCCCAAAATATCCGCTTGCCAAATAAAGTTTCCTTTGGTTAACTATCACATCGACCAATTTCCTATCACGCAGCGCAGTCGCGCGCCACACCGCCGTCACGCCATGCCGCCAAAAACGAAACGGAGCATTGCCATGACCGTCGTCCTCGCTATCGAAATCGCTTGCGCCCTCGCAGCCTGCGGAGCCCTGCTCGCCCTCATGGCGCAAGCCGTCCGCCCGAACCGCAAGAGCAAGGAACAGCCCGCCGACCGGCTCGAGCGCTTGCATCGGTGCCATCGCTCCATCGGCTTCGTCCTGCTTGCCGCCGGAATCGTTCACGGCATCTCAGCAACCATCTATGCGTCAGGCGCCCGCACGGAAACGTACGTCATGGGCTGGGCTTCCATCGTCTTGTTCGCGCTTTCCGGCGTCTGCATGGCGCCGCCTGTCCGAGCGCGCCTCCCCCATGCGGCAGGTACGCACGTCTTTCTCTTCGCACTGGGTTTCGCTCTTTTCATCGGCCACGCCGTCATGGGAAGGCTATAGCCGAATTCGGGCCGTCGCCGGACAGGATCCCCTCGATACCGTAAGGCAATTACCGCTTGTTTTTCCCGCAAGAGTTCGCCACTCTCACCTGCCGCCATGAATTTTGCAGTGGCCTATTATATAGCCCTAGTTTTGCCCATATTAAAAGGAGACGCAGCAACCAGAAGACAGGGGAGACCACGCCTGCACTGACCATGGCCCTCGCAGAGGCCAAGAACAATTTCTCGCGCGTCACCGCCGAAGTCAACAGGACGGGAAGGCCCATGACCGTTCTCAAGAACAACAAGCCCTGGGTAGTCATACAACCGGTCACAACGCCATCTGCCGCGGACGCCGTCGACGTAGCAATCGACTTCATGGACGAATATGCCGACGTCTTTGCCGGGCTTGCCAAATGAGCGAACCGACGATTACCCGCGAAGCCGTCCTCGCAATCCATTCCGAAGCAATAGCGAGATTCGACAGAATCGATGGAGTGCGCGACGAGTTCCTCTCTACAATGCCCGGCGTAGCTGATGGAACCGTAAATTACGACGAGTTGGTGGAGCGGGTGCGAGGCGTAGTCCAGTAGAGCAACACCGTTGCGCGCCTTGCTATCAGTTGTCGGATGAGCGATTTGAAATCAACCTTCGTAGCTTTCGTCAAGCACTCCCTGCGCAATTCGACACTACCCCTCGCGCTATGCGTTCCTTTGTTCACGTCGTTCACGCCAAAACCGCCCGTGCCCATCCTTTCATCTTGCAGGCACAAGCGCCATGCCCCTCCTGGTCGACAGACATTGGCTCCACCACCACACCCCGTGAGGTAATCGAGCTCCCTCAGCGACAATTATGCGAACCACCCGCCTCTTCAGACACGGCAACTTCAATCTGCTCAATCGCATCGATCATCTCTTGCCGATCGCGCACATTGAACTTCTGGTAAATACGCGTAATATGGGTTTTTACAGTACCGCGCGATATGCAGAGACGCTCCGCAATATGAGGAACGCTACGACCGCGCACCACTAGGCTGAGGACCTCCGCCTCCCGCGATGAAAGCCCGTATCTCCGAATGGCCTCTTCGCATTGACGAGCAAAATGGAGCGCTTCTGCTCGCGGGTAAGTAATCGAAGGATTAAGACGGCCTCGCTCCATAATGTTGCCGCGATCGAACACGAGCACCACTGCAAGCACCAGCGAACACGCAACGGCAAAAATCGATGGCGCAAAATCCGCATCGCCGAAACCAGCAGAGCTCATAAAAGCCATTATCCCCATGGCGAGCACAGGCATAAAACTCTCCAATGCCCTATACCACCCGAAAGCAGCACCCGCCCTTACTTTGCATTGATGGCAAGCATCGGCCACCGCCACAAAGCAGAAAAGGTCAAAACAGGTAAAACCAGCAGACACCAAGGCCATACCAGCACCACGCGAATTATCAAAGGCGGCAACAAGAAGAAGGCCGATCATGACAAGCGGCAGCACCAGCTTAATAACATAACGATTGGAGATAACGCTTTCCGAAAAACATGATGCCACGAACAATCCGCCAATACCGACAAGAGACGCAATGGCCACGAATGACCCCGCAAGCACAACCGACGTCGCGGATTGAGCCTCAAGAATCATCACCCATGTCACAATGCCAAACAAGGAAAACACCAGCAGCACGCGCCATATCAGCGAGACGAACTTCCTCGCAAGACCAACCCCTTCGTTGGCATCCAGCACTTCGCCCCGATTGCCTCGCCCGACAACAAGAGCCAGAATCATAGACGCAGGAAGCATCAGGGCGAACAGCGCACATCGAAAAACACCTTCGGTAGCGCCCACTAGGAGGTAGGCCAGCGACGCAACGACAAAAGCGGCCAATGCCCTACGCGCCAACGCCGCAGGCTCAAGGTCGCTAAAAAGCATGCCCCATGCAACGACGACGAAGGCAGCGCAGACCCTCGTTATCCCCTTATAAGCCAGCATCGCCTCTAACGGACCGACAATACCGAGACTCCAGAACGCCCACGAACAAACGATTGCGCCGCCAGCAACAAAAGCAGCAATAACGGCAATGAAGAAAAAATGCCGCCACCGAGAAAGCAAGACCGCAATGAGGACATAACTCGCGGCGTTGCATAAAGACGAGGTGAGCGTCGATACCCCGAGAGTTCCTGCACCATCGCCTTCGGCGATGAGCGTCGATCCATAGATATCCGTCAGATTCCATGCATAGAAAGCAGCAAGGCCCAGCACGTACATGAGGGCAGTTCTATCGAGGAAAACCCCTGATAAACCGTGTATTACTTTTTGGTAGACGCCTTCGCCGCAACTTTTGGCCATTTTGTCGGATGACATGACCCCTCCCATTCGATAGCTTTCCCCATGCCCGCTGCAACGGGCCGGCGGTCGGAGGGACGCGCCCGCAAGAAATACCTTTCAGCAGTATAGCGCACACCTCCATAACCGCTCGAGGGAGACCAAGCAAAGGAGAGGGTCATGAAAGAAAGTCTTTCACGCAGAAGTTTTATCGGCCTTGGATGTCTCGGCGCAACAGCAGCAGCTGCATCGTTAGCCGGATGCGCTCCTAAGTCCACGGACGCAACAGGGTCATCAACCGAGGCTTCATCCGCAGGCGCCGAAGCCTCAAAGAAGAGCGAGACGCTCCTGCCCAATGCCGCAAACCTCGAGTTTTTTCCACCCGCGGAAAGTGAAGTGGCTTACATAGCCGATCCTATTACCGACGAAGAGGTGGTCGAAACGCTCTCCTGTGACGTTGTAATATGCGGTGCGGGCATGTCCGGCGTAACCGCAGCCGCCTCAGCAAGCGAGAACGGCCTTTCTACCATCGTGCTCGAAAAGGGCTCTTCCTTCGCAGCTCGTGGTACTGAGGTAGGTGCCTTCGGCGACCGTGCCCACGCCGCAAGCGACATCGTCCTCGACGCTCAAGCGTTCATGAACGACGGGCTCTCGACGGCTCACTTTCGATGCGATCGCTTCGTATGGCAGCGCTGGTGCGAGCGTTCGGGAGAAGCTCTTGATTGGGCCATGGACACCGTCGGTGATAAGTGCGGCGCCTTTACCGCCAAAAGCGGCAATAGCGAGTTCTGCGGCGTTACCACCTGGGGGTCTGGCGTACGCGTTGAAAACGGCATCCCCTCGCTCGTAGAGGAACTCCTCAAAAGCGCCGAAAACCACGGTGCCGACATCCGCTTCAGCACCCCCGCCGTGCAGCTCATTCAGCAAGACGGCAAGATAAAAGGCGTGTACGCAAAAGGCAGCGAAGGCATTATCAAAATTGAAGCCTCGCAAGGCGTGGTGTTGGCCACAGGCGGCTACGAATTCAACTGGGACATGCTCACCCAGCGCATCCGTCCTCGTGACCTGGCTGTCTACGCCTGGACCAACCCTACGACCACCAATACGGGCGACGGTATCCTCATGGGCCTAGCCGCCGGCGCCGCAGAAGACGACTGGCCCCATATCCTGATGAACGACCCTGCAGGCGCCAAGACCGGCACCCGAGCCAACGGCGCCATGCTCGCCTTCCTTCGCGTTAACGAAAATGGTCAGCGTTTCGTGAACGAAAACCTCTCTTTCGAATACATGTCCAACGCAATCATGTACCAACCTGGCGCCCACGACTTTGTGCTGCTCTCTGGCACCGATATTCTTGCTTCGCTGGAAAAGGCAAAAGGAGGAGCTCCTTGGACCCCTGAAGACATGTACGACTCGATTAAAGACGTGCTTGTCCAAGCCGATTCCCTAGACGAGCTGGCCAAAGCCTGTGGCATCAATGCCGAAAATCTCTCTGCCACCGTCGCCCACTATAACGAGTTGTGCGAAGCTGGCGAAGATACCGACTTCGGCAAAAAGCCCAATGACCTCATCCCGCTCTCCGAAGGCCCATATTACGCGATCGAGGAAAGCGGGGCCTGCCTCGTAACCGTCAACGGTCTGCGCATCAACGCCGATTCCCAAGTGCTCACCCAGGAGGGCAGCGTCATCGAGGGACTTTACGCCGTCGGCAACGCCTCAGGAAGCATGTTCAACGGCACCTACCCCCACCATATGAGCGCCATCAGCCACGGCCGCTGCCTCACTTTTGGCTACCTTGTCGGCCGCCGTTTGGCAGGACTGGAAGATTAGCAACCCTCGAACAAGGGCTGCTCCTCCGAGCTCCTTGCGTAAACAAGCCCCCCCTGCGCGCTCCTCTCATGAGGAGCGCATTTGCATTTCGCCAGCACAACGTTCGCCCCAACACCCCAAGCAAAAGCAAGACCTCAGCATAGACCAAGGCAAATACGATGCCCCCGAATCCTGCTGAAACCCGAAACATTGAACTCCGCAGCCTTGGGAGCCGGCGCTCGACGACCATAATTCCGCCGCGACGCTATCTGAAAATCACCCACTTGCACAAACAGAATCCCCATACGCCCTGCATGACCATGGTGATAAGCTTGCCGGCCATCTGCGGCCAACCGAACGCCGCCGACGTCGCGTTGATAAACCAGGTGCCGAACAGGAAATTCCAAACATAAAGCAATACAAACAGCGCCACGCTTCGCCAGAAATTGCTCGACGCCTTGAACGTAATGTTGCGGTTCATGAGAAAATTGAACGAACCCGAACACGCCACCGCAATGCCGTTGGACACGTCCACCGCCAAGCCGAACGCCTTCATGAGAGCAAATACGCCGAATTCCACGAATGTCTGGGCAATAGACACGCCGTAGTACATGAAAACCTGGCGGAGAAACCCGCCAGCACGCTCGGATTCGTCAGCGTCCCTTTGAATCGCGGCGGGCTTCGTTGCCGCACCCTCCAATGCGACTGCAAAGCTTTTCGCCGCCACGCCGTCCAATGCAGTCGCGGAACTTTCCACCGCCTCCGCTTGTGCCTTGGTATTCGTCATTGAAACTTCCCGCCTATCGAACCGTCGTTTGAACAAAACCTTAGCCCTTCGCACACCCACTCCTTCCAGAAAACTCGCGATGTTACGCAATCGCCATGTAGAGCGTACGCAAGCGAGCAGCCAACAGCCCAAACCCGCCCTCGGAAAGTCGCAATCGACGCCTCAAAGCTGCGCCCCATCCTGCAAAATCAGCCCACCCCGCAAGACAAGCGTGCACTACAATGGACGGCGCAAAGCGCCGAGCGACAGGAGCACCATGATCATCTACGCCATGAGCGATATCCACGGTTTCATCGAACCCTTCGAAAAGGCCCTCGCGCATGTCGACCTGAACGACGGAGCATCGAGGCTCGTCCTGCTGGGCGACTACTGCGACCGCGGGCCCGCAAGCCTCGACGTCTACCGCCGCATCATGGGCCTCCAGGAAAAATTTCCCGACCAGGTCATCGCCCTGCGCGGCAACCACGAGGAAATGCTGTTGGAATACATCGACATGGCATCCGTAGACCTTGGCTTCACACAAGGATGGATGCTCGCAGACACAGGGCTCGCCACCGCGCAAAGCTTTCTGGGCAAAGACGAGTTCGCCGAGGTGAAACACCTGCTTTCACGCAGGAACTTCGAAGACGCCTACCTATTCACGGTCGAATCCATGAAGAGAAACCATCCAGATGTCCTGCGCTGGATCCGCGACCTTCCTTATTATTACGAAACGGAGTTCGACCAGGTGTTCTGCCATGCGGGGATAGACGAAGACGCAGGCGACCTGTGGCGCATCGGAACCCCCGAGGAATACTTCACGTCCATGCCGCCGTACTACAAAGGCAAGCGCTTCGAGCTCGACGTCATCGCCGGCCACATCAGCACGGAATTCGTCTCTGAGATTCCCGGCTACCACGACATCTGGTTCGACGGCGCATCCCATTACTACATCGACGGCCAGACGGTCGCAACCGGACGCATCCCCGTTCTGCAGTACGACGAATCCACCGGCACATACTCGGGACCGGGGTTATAGCCGCGCCAAGAAAACAGCACGGTAGCGGCTTTTCGTTGACATCCTCCCCTCGTCACGGACATGGCACAATCGGCAACAAAAACCCTGGACGAAAAGGAGACCGCCAATGTGCACAGCCATCAGATTCACCGATGAAAACGGAGCCCTGTTCTTCGGACGCAACCTGGATTGGATGGAGTCCTACGGCGAAGAAATCCTAGCCACGCCGCGCGGCTTCGCCTACGACTACGCGCTGGGGGCGACGCACGCCGAACAGCCCCATGCCGTATTAGGCGTCGGTTGCGTCATGGGTGGCAGGCCGATGTATTTCGACTGCGCCAACGATGCGGGGCTTGCCATAGCGGGCCTCAACTAAATAGACCCGCAGCCGCAAATCGGAGAAATCTTGACCCGAAAGGTAGACATGAGACTTTTCGTCGCCCTCAAAATACCGCCGATTATGCAGGATGAGATATCAGGTCTCGTCAGGCCGCTGCGAGCATCCATGCCCGGACGCTTCATCCCGCGCGAGAACCGCCACGTCACGTTGGCTTTTCTGGGAGATGCGCCAGCATCCACGCTGTCTGACATCGAAGACGCCCTCGAAGCGGCCGCGATGGATGCCGGAGAAATCGCCCTTCGTCCCGACAGGCTGGGGAAATTCGGGCGAAGCAGCGACGCCACGTTCTGGCTCGGACTCGCCGAAGACCC
>USEQ01000018.1 GCA_900553655.1 uncultured Slackia sp.
TCGGAAGCAGACAAGCATAACTGGGCGGCGTGTGACAGCGCACTCAAGTCGTTCTGTACGCCCTCTATGGAAAACACCGAAGCGGCCACCCTTGACTGGATGCTCCCCTTATCGCGGCAAGCGGTTCCCATGCCTGCGTGCAGCCCGTATACCGCAAGGGCGAAAGATCCCCCGAGCGTATCCCTCTGGGCAACCGCACGAGCTATTTCGTCTTCCATGGCGCGCGTCATCTGCGAAGAGGGGCAACGGACGGACGACACCTCCACCTCAAGAGGGGAAAGCGCGGGCGCATTGTCTGCGAATGGGTCCTCCCGAACAGAAACGCCCCCGATTCTGGTGACGCACGAGATGATCTCAACTCCGAACTCAGCAAGCAGTTCGCGAGCAATCCCCGATGCGGCGACGCGCATGATATCGAGTCTGTCATTGAATCTGCGCCCCAAAACCGAGCAATCGGAAATGTCGTACTTCAACGAAGCACCCAGGTCGACCGTGCCGGGGCGAACGGGGAAACCCGCCAAAGGCATATTCTGCAATTCGCTTCCAGGGCGACGAGCGGCATTGTTCGCAACAAGAACAATGGGCGCTCCCGTCGTGCGACCATCTGCCACGCCCGATAGAACGTTCACGTGATCTTCGCAATCAGAGTTTTGGCCTTCGCCCGACAAAGCCCTCATACGAGAAGACCACCGCGCCACATCGGCGTCGATGGCCTCTTCGCTTATGCGCAGACCCGCAGGAACACCGCTCACAACGGCACTCAGCAGCGCGCTATTCGATTCTCCAGCTATTTCGTAGTACATCATGCTCCCAACATGCGTTTGTTTCTAAGCGATTGTAGCATGGCGGGAAACAATGGACCCTGCGGCCTTGATCAGAAAGCCAGGGTTTAGGGCGAACGCCCCTTCGGTCAGCGTTCGATCGGCATATCGCGCAAAATGCGCTTTTCAATCCTGCGCAAGAACAGCGTGTGCTTCAGGTCCTTCGCCACAAGGGGTTTCACCATAATGGCGTGCATTCCGAGCAAACGGCCGCCCCATACATCCGTCATGAGCTGATCGCCGATACATGCGGTTTCCGAGCGTTTGACGCCAAGCTTCCTAAAAGCGGCGAAATAAGAAAACGGCAAGGGCTTGAGTGCACGGGCGACAATCGGCAGACCGATCTCCCGGGCGCAATCATGCGCACTGTTATGCCAATTGTTCGTCAGAATGCATGGCACGATGCCGACTTGTTTCGCATCGTCGAGCCATCGCTTCACATCCTCGGGAACCTCGTGGGTATCGCGCGTAAGAAGCGTGTTGTCCATGTCGAGAAGGACGGCCCGCACCCCTTTTTTACGCAAATCGTCGATGGGGTCTATCGCCGAAATGCGGCTGAAATAACGATTAGGCCGTAGCACAGCAATTCCAATCCCTACAGATGCTCGGCAATGGCGGCCTGGTGCTCTTCGTAGGTTTTGCTGAACGCATACTCCGTCGTACCCTGGTCGTTCGTCCAGAAGATGAAGTAGTAGTAGTCTCCGTAATTATCCGCAGGAGCGCACACGGCCTGCAGGCAGTCAAGACCCGGCGAGCAAATGGGCGTCGGAGGCAGTCCGGCGTTGGCATAGGTGCTATACGGCGTATCTGCCTGAACCTCTTCCGCCGAAGGGTCGTGACCGACTTCGTAAGCGGTGGTTGCATCCGACTGCAAGAAGCCGAACGTCTCCTTGTTCTTAGAGGAAAGACGATTGTAGAAGACCGCGGCTACCTGAGAGCGAATCTGCTCGTCGCCACTGGATTCCTTTTCAACGATAGATGCGAGATTCACGGCATCGTAGATAGAAAGGCCTTTGCTTTCCGGATACGACCAATCCAAGGCGCTTATCTCGTTGCGGAATTGATCGAGCATCATGCGAACGACGGTGTCGGCCGTGTCGGTCGAAGAGAGCTGATAGGTCTTGGGGAACAAAAAGCCCTCGAGAGAATTGGTTCCGGCGTCTTTCAAGAAGTCGTAATCAGCGGCATACGCGCTTGCGTCCGACGCCGCCGCCGAAAAATCTGCTGCGCTGATCGATCCGTTAGTGGCGGATTCGACAGCAGAAGCGATGTCGGAAAGTTTATAACCCTCAGGGATAGTGAGCGAATAGCCGCCCAAATCACCCGATGCAATGGCCTGTACGACCTGGTCGACCGTCATGCCTGCAGAAAAACTATACGTTCCCGCCTGGAATTTCTGGTCAGCACCGAGTTCTTTCGCACGATCGAGAAACGCATCCGCAGATACCGAGACGCCAGCAGATGCAAGCGCGTTCGAAACATCGGTCGCCGAAGCGCCCTCCGGGATGGTCACTTGCGTATCGGAGGCGACGACCTGCTCCGTTCCCTCAAGGCCGGATTTTGAGCAGCCCTTGGTGATGTTGAAAATGGCAAAAGCGGCAACGATCACAACGACCGCCACCAAGACAAGAGCCGCCACCATGGGAGCTTTGCTTTTCTTCGGACGAATATGAGACGTATCATACGTCCTGAACTGGCGTTCCCCTTGTGCGTGAACCATGCGGGCGCGATGGGTTGGATGAGAGCTATACGTAATCTGTCTACGAGGCATGCACGTTCCTCACATCTACAGGCGCATTTACATGCGCGCTTTTACTTGTCTTCATGCTCGATTTGAGCATCCAGCCACGCTTGCAAAAACAAGCTCGCGGCAATCATGTCTACTTTACCCCTCATTGCCCTTTCGTCCAAACCCTCTTCACGCAAAATGCGTTTCGCTTCGCGCGAGCTCATGCGCTCGTCCGCGAAAAACAAAGGGAGGTTACGGGCGCGTGCGATTCGCGACGCCTTCTCCCTGATAGAGGCAGCCTGCGGACCTTCTTCTCCCGATAGGGTGTAAGGAAGCCCGCAAAGCAGCTGCTCGACCTCCCAGTCTTGCACGAGGCGACGAAACTCGCCTCCGTCGCCGAGAACATCGGAGGCGGCAAGCACCTTCAGGGGTGTCGCGATTCTTCCTTCGGGGTCGCTTACCGCCACGCCGATGCGAACCTCCCCTATATCCAAAGCCATCGTCCTCACGAATGACCCTCCTTTAAAGTGCCCTTTGCCGAAAAATAACTGCCGCAATGCAAGCCTTCGACATCGGACGCTTCGACACGAATCCTCGCAACGCGAAAAGCGGCCACGCCCGAAAGCGCAGCCGCTTCGCTGTCAACCTTACAGATTGAAGTGGGCACGCGCCGCATCGAGCGCAGCATCCATGCCTTCGGCGTCTTTGCCGCCGGCCTGAGCCATGGTGGGCTTTCCGCCGCCGCCGCCCTTGATGTTGGAGGCGACCTCCTTAATCAGCGCGCCGGCGTTGAAGCCAGCCGCGACCGCCTCATCGGTGCCGGCGGCCATGATGACAGGCTTGCCGTCGTTCACCGTGCCGATCACGCACGCACCCGGCTTGGGCATGCGAGAGCGCATGATGTCCCAGGCGTTGCGCAGCGCGCCCGAATCAAGGCCGTCAATGCGCGCAATTACGAGCGGATACCCCACATCGACCATGGACTCGAGGTATTCGGCGACGCTGCCTTCAGCGGCAGCCTTCTTGGCCTGCTTCTGCTCTGCCTCGAAGGCCTTAATGGCCTCGAGGTTTGCGGCCGTACGCTCGGAGACGTCGAACATGGGGGCCTTGAGCTGCGCTGCCGTTTCTTTAAGCTCGGACTCGACCTTGTTCATGTAATCGAGCGCATCGAAGCTCGTCACGGCCTCGATACGACGAACGTTAGCACCGACGCTGGATTCCGAAACGATTTTTACGAAGCCGATTTCTGCCGTGTTGGCAACATGGCAGCCGCCGCACAGCTCCCTGGAGAACTCTCCCGCTTCGACAACGCGGACGACGTCGCCGTACTTTTCGCCGAACAGGCCCGTTACGCCCGATTCGCGTGCCTCATCGAGCGAAGTCTCATAGATGTTCATGGGAAGAGCCTGCATGATGACGTTGTTTGCGACGCGCTCCACCTCAGAAATCTGCTCGGCCGTCATGCCTTCGAAATGCGTGAAGTCGAAACGAAGACGGTCGGGGCCGACGTAGCTGCCGGCTTGCTTGACGTGATCGCCGAGCACCTCGCGAAGCGCAGCATGCAGAAGATGCGTGCAAGTGTGGTTGCGCGTGATGCGCTTGCGACGGAGTTCGTCGACGATCGCACGCACGGTTTCGCCGGAACGTACGCCGCCTTCGACGACCTTCACGGAATGGACAACGAGGCCCTTCGCAGGCGCCTTGGTATCCACGACCTCGAGCTTGACACCTTCGGCTTCGATGATGCCGGTATCGCCCACTTCGCCGCCCATTTCGGCGTAGAACGGCGTAAGGCCCAAAACAACCTCGCCCTCCTCGCCTTGAGCAAGAGACTCGACGCGCTTGCCGTCTTTGACAACAGCCTTTACCTCGGCCGTAGCGGTCAGGCGGTCGTAGCCCACGAATCCGGTAGCGCCGAGCTCCTTGAGCAGCTCATCGTGGATGCCGCCGTAGGTGCTCCATGCGGCCTCGGCATCGTCTTTCGTAGCGGCACGAGCACGTTCGCGCTGCTGATTCATGCAGGCCTCGAAGCCCTCTTTGTCGACGGTAATGCCTGCGTCGGCGCAAATCTCCTCGGTGATTTCAACCGGGAAGCCGTATGTGTCATGCAGTGTGAAGGCGGTGGCGCCGTCGAGTACCGTGCCTTCGAGTTTCTCGAGAGCGTCGGCGAGGTATGCCTGGCCCTGGCGAAGCGTGACGCCGAAACGCTCCTCCTCCGAGAGGATGACGCGCTCGACGAGTTCGCGATTATCCACGACTTCGGGGTACACATGGCCCATCAGACGCACGATGGCATCGACGTAGTTGCTCAAGAATGCGCCCTCGATACCGAGCTTGTGCGCATGCATGACGGCGCGACGAAGCAGACGGCGCAAAACGTACCCGCGGCCTTCGTTGGAGGGAAGGATGCCGTCGGCAATCATGAAGGTGACGCTGCGGCTATGGTCGGCAATGATGCGCAGCGATAGGTCACTTTCGGCGCTTTCTTTGTAGACCTTGCCGCTCAGGCGTTCGCCGACCGAAATCAAATCGCGTATAACGTCGGTCTCGTAGTTAGACTGAACGCCCTGCATAATGGCGGCCATGCGTTCAAGACCCATGCCGGTATCGATGTTTTTCGTGGGCAGAGGCGCAAGCGTGCCGTCTTCCTGGCCGTCGTACTGGGTAAAAACACAGTTCCAAAACTCAAGGAAGCGGTCGCAATCGCATCCGGGAGCGCAGTCCGGGCTGCCGCAGCCGAAATCGGGACCCTGGTCGAAGTAGATTTCGGAGCACGGTCCGCACGGGCCGGTGGGTCCAGCACGCCAGAAGTTGTCCTCTTCGCCAAGACGGGAGATATGGCTTTCGGGAACTCCGAGGCTCTTCCAAATCTCGATGGTTTCGTCGTCGTTCTCGAAAACGGTGAAATACAGCTTTTCCTTGGGGAGCTCGAGCACCTCAGTGGCGAATTCGTAGGCCCATGCGCACATCTCATTCTTGAAATACTTGCCAAAGCTGAAATTACCGAGCATTTCGAAGAAGCTCAAATGACGACCCGTCGTACCGATGATGTCGATATCGTTGGTACGCACGCACTTTTGAACCGTGGTCGATCCGATATAGGCGGGATCGAACTCCTTGACATGAAGGAAATACGGCTTGAACTGAACCATGCCTGCGCTGGTCAGCAAAAGGCTGGGATCGTCGGGAATCAACGAAGAGGACGGCATGCGCTTGCAGCCTTTCTCCTCGAAGAAGCTCAGATACTTCTCGCGGATTTCCGCGGTAGTCATGTACTTCATCTAGCTGGTCTCACTCTCGTTTTCGTCTCGGCGCGTCCGCGCCTTTTCTTGAACAGCGAAATAATACCTAAAACAAAGCAAGCGCGCTGACGTCAAGCGCTCTTGCTTCCTGCATTCTACGCATTAATCGGAGTTACGGCCCGATTCTTCACGAGAATCGGCGGCATGGGGTCCTTTGATCGACCGCGAAGAGCGGTCCTTCTCTGCATGCCGGCGCTTTTCCTCGCCCAGAAAGTCAGAAGCAAGCGACCTGTGTTTGCGGACCGGAGCCACGGCGTCTGCCACGGCATCGGGAACCCCGTCTTCATCGCGCAGGTCGGACGGCATGCCCTTAAAAAAGACCCCATCCTCCGAAACCACCTGTCGGCCGGTCTCCCTTTCGAAATAGAATACGAATACGGTCTTGAGAATAGCCGCGAACGGAATAGAAAGCAGCATGCCGACCACGCTGCCCATAAGCCCCGCCATAGAGCCGCCTATAGCGCTTCCGACCAACAACACCACGATGACGATGGCGGGATGAACGTCCACGGAATTCGACATGATCTTCGGCGAAATAAACGTATAGACGAACTGCTGCACGACGATGGTAAGAGCCAGGGCGAAAAAGGCCGCCCACGGATCGACGAACAACCCGACAAGCGCCGCTATGACGCCGCCGATCCAAGGGCCGACGACGGGGATAATATTCATGACGCCCGTGATAAGCCCAAGCGCAGCGGCGTTCGGGATGCCGATGAAGTAAAACCCGATTCCGCACGCAAGACCGATGAGAAAGCATTGGAGAAGCGTGGCCTTCAAGTAACCGCCCATGACGCGCGTGAAGGTGAGATGAAGCATTTCGGCTTCTTGCTGGCGATTATCGGGAATGAAGCGCCTTGCTTCCCGACCGATCGACGGCAGCTCCATGAGCACCCAGAACGCAACGACAAGCGCAAAACCTACGATCATCAAGGAATTAGCAACACCCGTGCCGACAACGAGGACGCCGTCCGCCGAAAGCCGCGCCGTAGTCGACGCCCAATCAGTCAAGGTCTCCGCCGCCGAATTCAGCCAATTGCGCACCGATTCGTCCTGAAGGACCGAGGCGTATTGGCTGTACAGATGGTTTCCCCACTCTATAAGCGCCTGGGCATAGCCCGGCAAACCGGCGAGCATGTTGGAGAACTGCTCAGAGATTCCCGAAGCAGGAGAAAACATAGTGGCCAGAAGCACTGCCGCAACCGCACCCATGCCCAGATACGAAATGGCCGTTCCGACAACGCGCGGCACACCGAGCGATTCAAGCTTTGCAACGGGGGTCCTCAGACACAGCACGAAGACGACCGTCCATGCCACAACGGCCACCGGCACGGCCAAGACATCGAGCACGCGACCGAGCAGATACACCAGAAACGCAATGCCGATGAGCATCCAGACAACATAGAAACGGCGGCGCGCGTCATCGCAGCGCTGCGCACTCGTCTTGCCCTTGTGAGACATACGAACCCCGCCCGACCCTATTCTTGTTTGGAGCCGTAGGTGAAGTATTTCTCCTGCGCGCCCGCTTCGCTCGGTTCGGATTTCGCGGCATCAGAGCAAGAGACGCAATCCTGCGAAGCACTCTGCAGAGATTCTTCAGAGACGCCCTCGTCGTGCGCCGCGCGAGGCTGTTCCGCCGCTTCATCCTTGGCGGCTTCCCGGACGCAGCCATCCCCCGATGCGCTCGGCATTCCTTTGCCCGCACCGGATTCTCGAGCTTCGGCAAGACAGGCAGATTCGTCAGAGGCTTTGCGTCCCGAGAACGCATCGCGTAACTTCTCGGTCGCCGTGTTGACAATGCGAAGCGGGGTGTTCGCAACAGCATCAACCGCATTCGCAGCGCTTGCTGCCGTCTCGGTGATTTCATTCACGTTCTCCAAGATGCCGTCCAGCCTCATGATTTCGAGATTGGCCGCATCCACCGCAAGAGAGACCCGTTCTACGAGAGGGTCGACCTTATCCGCCGCAGGCTTGACGCTTTCCGTGATTTCGCGCACATCCTTGAGAATAGGGGTGATTTCCGCCTCCATAGTTTCGACGGTCGTACGCGTACGGCGCAAAACCTTGATGAGTTCGACAAGCGCCCATACAAGCGCAACACCCACGACGATAAAGACGATGGGGAGAATGACCCCAGAAATAACCGATGCGTCCATAAACTACTCCTGACCTTCGAAAATGCTCCCAATGAGTGCGTTTAGCTGTGCAGTGTACCACGGGCGACCGAGCGTCTGTCGCGACGGACCGCATCTACGCGATAGGACTCCCAGCCGTTTTCGCTCGGACGATAGAAACAGCCCCGCTCAAGACCGTCGGGAAGATAGCGCTGATCGACCCAGTGCCCCGGATAGTTGTGCGGATATTTGTACTCCCCGTAGCTTTCGGAACCGGGGCGATGCCTGTCGCGCAGATAGCTCGGCACGTCGCGACGAGGGCCGCGCCGCACCTCGGAAAGAGCCGCGTCTATCCCCGCTTCTGCCGCATTGCTCTTCGGCGCAAGCGCCATGTAGATAACCGCCTGGGCAAGGTTGATGCGACACTCGGGAAGACCGATGACCTCGACCGCCCGAAAAGCCGCCTCCGCGATAAGCAATGCCTGGGGATCGGCGTTGCCGATGTCCTCGCTTGCCAGGATAAAGATTCGTCGGGCGATGAACTTGGGGTCTTCGCCGCCGTCGATCATGCGCGCGAGCCAATACAAGGCGGCATCCGGATCGCTGCCTCTCATGGATTTGATGAACGCGCTGATGACGTCGTAGTGCATATCTTTGTTCTTATCGTAAGGAAGAGCTCGGTGAGGCGTCGCGAGCGCCACCATGTCGGCATCGATGCGCAAGGCTTCGCCTTCGGACGAAACGCTCTTTCGTGCGCCCTCCCGCGCAAGCCCGGCCGAAAGCTCCAGGGTGGTCAACGCACTACGGGCATCGCCCCCCGAAAGGTTCACCACCGCATCGAGCGCATCGTCCGTCAATTCGAATTCGCCCTTCAGGCCGCGCTCGTCCTCAAGAGCCCGGCGAACGATGGAAGCGATGTCCTCATCAGAGAGAGCCTCGAGCTCAATGACGCGCGAACGGGATATCAGCGCCGAATTCACCTCGAAAAACGGATTCTCCGTCGTGGCGCCGATAAGCACGACCGTGCGGTTTTCCACGGCATGAAGCAGCGCGTCTTGCTGGCTTCGGTTGAAACGGTGAATCTCGTCGACGAAAAGGATGGTGCGCATTCCGTTGAGAATAAGCCGCTTTTCGGCCGCGGCGATTTCTCGGCGAAGATCGGAAACCGTGCCGCCGATCGCGGAAACCTCGACGAAGGCAGCCTTCGTGCTTTCGGCGATGATGTGCGCGATGCTCGTTTTTCCCGTTCCCGCAGGGCCGAAGAGGATAACCGACGAAAGGGCATCGGATGCGATGGCCGCAAAAAGCCAGCTTCCAGGACCAACCGCATGCTGCTGCCCTGCCAGCTCATCAAGCGTGCGAGGGCGCATGCGAACCGCAAGAGGCGCTGCCGCCATTTTCGCGGCATTGCCCATTTCGGTAAAAAGATTCTCCATAGACGCTCCTCCCTTCCGCTCGACGTCACAACATGCAGCGCACGAGCCCATGTGCCGATGCACGGATTATAGATGATAGGCCTCCATAAGAAAACATTTGTTCGTTTTATGAGCCTTTTCGTATTTTGACGATGATGTAAACGCTCAGCACCGCCGCTCCGAAATAGCCAAGAAATCCGATAACCGGAACGCCAAACAGCTGCGGCTGCATGCCCGCCGAATAGATGGTCGACGATCCTATGAACAGACCCGCCGTAATGATGGCAAGACTCAGCCGATCGACGATTCTGCCGAGCATCTCCATAGGCTGGTTCGCCTCGGTAAGGTCAAAACCGATCTTCAGCCTTCCCTTCTCAGCCATATCGAGCACATTTACGACGCGTTCGGGAATCTGCATCGCTTTATCGGTTGTGGCAACGGTCTGAACGATTCTGTCTTCAGCCTCCTTGAGCGGGTCGAAGCGTTTGTTCGCCGCGCTACGCACATAGCGTTCGACCACCCTGAGAATGCTAATGTCGGGAGTAAGGGAGATAAGCGTCCCCTGCAAAGACGCAAGACCGCGGACAAGCATGACGAAGCTGCGCGGCATGATAACGTTCGCCGTGTCAAGAATGGCCATGATATCGTTAAGCAACTGGGCTATATCCATGGAGTAGGCGTCTTCGGCGGCGTAGCGGTTCACCAACGTGGTGAGGTCTTGCAGCAATTGCCCATAATTGAGCTTCTTGCCCGGGGCGTCGCTGACACGCCCCCACTCTATGAATAGATCGGTAAGGGCATGGCCGTCCTTGAGCACCATAGCCTTCATCATATCGAAGAACAGACCGCGTTCATGGGGAGACAGCTCGCCCATCATGCCGCAATCGATCCATACGACCTCGCCACGGTCCTTCTTGCCCTCTTCCCGCTCCTCTTCCGTCAGCATGGGGCGCACGATGATGTTGGCCGCATG
>USEQ01000019.1 GCA_900553655.1 uncultured Slackia sp.
TTTCTTTGGGCGGGCCGTTGTGGCGCGTCAAGCGCGAGCTTGAGCCTGCGGCTCGCGAGAGTGCATCTTCGCTCGGCTGCTATGCTCCCCACTGCGCCGAATGCATCGCCGAGATGGCAGTATACGAGGCTGCGGCCGAAGCGATCGGTGCAACCTCGCGGGCCTGGGTGAATGATGCAGGGGAGAAAGCCGCGGATTTTTCTGCTGTCGAGCAGGCGTTTCTTGACTCTTCATGTCATGATTTCGATACGTGCGGTGGCGTTGTGTGCTGCTTGAACTTCGCATCGTTTCTTTTCCGCCAGCGCAGGGCCGTCTGCGCGTCTACCCCTGTATGCGATTCCCCGTTTGTTTGGAAGAGGGGAGACTATGACGGTTTCGTTCGAAGCCTTGGCAGCGTGGCAGCGGGGTTTGACGTTTCGGACTCGGTTTTCTTGCTTTCTCATAAGCAAGGCGCGGCGGTTCCGTCTTCCTGCCTTTTCAAGGATCCGTTTTCTCTCGCGCTCGATGAACTGGTCGGGGAAAACCCCGAAACGGAGGCCCTTATGGCGGCGGTGCCCGAGGACGCGTCCGCGCGCGATACGCCTGCTTTTCGGGCGGCGATGCGTCGTCTTGCCGAACTGACGTTTGCCTGGTGCAAGAAAACGGGCAGGGAGGACTCGCGCTTGTATGCGATTCGTCGCTGTGGCGAGGCGGGGGCCGTTCTTTTCGAGGAGAAATCCTGGGAGGAAACGCCCTGATGCCGCTTGAAGAGGCCGTGCGTTTTTCAGAAAAAGCCGCGGAAGGATTCGGCAAGGCGCCGCATGACGAATGGCATGGTAGAGGGGAGAAGGCTCCTTCATGATGGGGTCATGGATTCTTTTCTCTACATATGCCCGCTCTTTGCCTGCGAACGAGCCTGCATCTCCCTTGCCTGCGCTGGTCTGTCATGTATTTTGGCATGGACAAGCATCGTCGACATTCGGGAGCGCATCATCCCCCACGAGGCGCTCTTGGGGGCTGTGGCGATCTGGTGCATGCTCGTGGCGTGCGCGGCCGCTATCGGCTCGGAGGACTCGGCGTTTCGGGCGGGCGCGGCGGGCATCGTGGGGGCGTGCGCGCTCGGCGCTGGGTCGCTGTTGGCATCGTATGTGGCAGATAGGCTCGCCGGTCACGAAACGTTCGGGGCCGGCGATGTGAAGCTGTTATTTGTCGTGGGCCTTTTTTCGTGTGCGTTTTGGGGCGTGGTCGTTCTCGTGCTTTCTTGCGCCTTCTTGCTTGCGGCGGCGTTTATTCGCTTGAGCCACGGTGCCTTTCGCAGAAGACGCTCGCCGCGAAGGGGAGGTTGTACTCAGGCCGTGATTCATGGCGGCCCTTCCGGCGACGGCACGTTTCCCTTCGCGCCTTTTGTCGCCGTTGCCGTCTGCACGGTACTCGGTGCCCTTTCGTGCGCCGAGGGGGCGGCGCCTATGGCTTAGCCTGCTGTTGGGACGACGTCTATGCCTTGACCCGCTATTCGAAATGCTCGGCGGCGCGTTTCAGCTGGTCGATGATGGCAATTCCCTGCGGGCACATGTCCTCGCATGCACCGCACTCTATGCATTCGCTGGCAGGCGCTTTTGCCTGTCAGGTGTACTGTCCCTTTGCAAACTCCCGGTTTTCGGTGTAGGCCTCAAGATTCAGCAAGCCAAGGATGTTGGGAATGGCAATTCCCTGCGGGCAGTCTTTCACGCAGTAGCGGCAATTCGTGCACGCAACGGCGTCCACGGCATGAAGCGCTTTTACCGCTTCGTCGAATGCCAGCTGCTCTTCGGGCGAGAAGGGTTGAGAGCCGAAGGATTGGTAATCGTCTATGTTCTCGCGCACTTGTTCGATGTTTGACATGCCCGAAAGCACGGTAATGACGTTGGGGAGGTTGTAGCAGAAGCGATACGCCCACGATGCAATGCTTCTGTCCGGTGCCGCTTTCCTGAACACGTCGCTTACGCGTGCGGGGAGGTCTATGAGACGGCCGCCTCGTGCCGGCTCCATGATGATTACGGGCACGCTGTGCTTCTGGGCTACTTCCATGCAGCGACGCGACTGAACCACGGGGTCTTCCCAGTCCAGGTAGTTCACCTGCAACTGGACGAAGTCCACGTCGGGGTGCTTTGCGAGTATATCGTCGAGGGCTTCGGCCCCATCGTGGATGGAAAAGCCAATATTGCGGATTTTGCCCTGGTCTTTCATCTCGCGGACGAAATTCCACATGCCGTACTCGTCGAACTTTGCCGTACGAGGGCCTCCGACATTGTGCAACAGGTAGAAGTCTACGTAATCGAGCCCAAGCCGGTCGAGGGAGGTTTGCAGGTTCGAGTGCGCAGTAGCCGCATCGGGCGCTGCCCAGGCGAGGCATTTCGTGGCAACAGTGTAGGCGTCGCGCGGATAGCGTTTCACGAGCGCCTCGCGCAAGGCGGTTTCCGAGGCGCCGTTGTGGTAGACGAACGCGGTGTCGAAATACGTTCCTCCTCCCTCGATGAAGGCGTCGACCATTGTTTTGAAATGCTCGATATCGATGCTCGTGGGGTCCTTTTCGTCAAGAAGCGGCAGCTGCATGCAGCCGAATCCGAGTTTCGGGGTGTTCAGAAGAGGTTCGTTCATGGCTTCCTTTCTTTCGTACGAATGCTAACCTACTGCCTGGAGTACGGTTCAAGTCAAGCATTTTTTAGGATTGGGCTGCCGGTGGATGTTTTGCAAACGTGCGCTGTGCGAAGTATAGGGGAGGAGAGGCATGGAAACGATCGAACTGCATTACGAAAGCCATGATGGCGTCTCGGATATTTGGGCGCTTCTGTGGCAACAAGACGCTGCTTCCTGCGAAGCGCCGCGCGGCATCGTGCAAATCGTGCACGGCATGTCCGAGCACATCGAGCGCTACGCCCCCTTTGCGTCGTTTCTTGTTTCCAAAGGATTCGTCGTTTGCGCGAACGACCATGTGGGTCACGGAAAAAGTGCACCGGACGAAGGGTGGCTCGGCCATATGCCCCTTCGCCACGGAGCGGAGGTACTTATCGAAGACGTTCACGAGCTGCGAAGGATGATGCAGGGGCGCTACGGGGAGGAAGTTCCCTTCGTCGTGTTCGGCCATTCTATGGGAAGCTTCGTGACGCGATGCTATTTGACCAGGCATGCGAAGGGTCTTGCGGCGGCGGTGTTATGCGGCACCGGCCAGCAGCCCCGCGTGCTTTCAAGGGGAGGAAATGCGGTTTGTCGGATTCTTGCCGCCTTCAAGGGGGAAAGGCACCGTAGCGCATTCGTAGATTCGCTCGGTGCGGGCGCATTCTCGAAAGCTATTCCTGGAGCGCGTACCGAGGTGGATTGGATTTCGACGGATCCGGAAGTGGTGGACGTATACCGCGCCGATCCCGCGTGCGGGCAGATGTTTACGTTGGGGGCGTACGCGTCTCTTACGGCTTTGACGCTTGAGGCGACCGATCCTGCGCGGGCGCGCTTCGTTCCGAAAGACCTGCCGCTGCTTTTCATTGCGGGAGGCGAAGATCCCGTCGGCGATTGCGGCAAAGGCGTCGAGCGCGCTGCTGAGCAGTACCGCGCGGCGGGCGTTTTGTGCGTCGACATGAAGCTGTATGACGGTATGCGCCATGAGATTCTCAACGAGCCGGTGAAAGAGGAAGTCTTCAATGACGTGGACCGCTGGCTGCGCAGTAAAGGCATATAGGTCACCCACGCGTCATATGCGCCGACGGAGCGTGGGAAGCGAGCACGCTCCGTCGGCAGGAGGGGTGTAAGTTTATACGTCGTTATGCGATTTCGCCTGCGACGGTTTCGGCCATGATATAGCCGTAGTTCATGGCCGCATCAAAGCCCATGCCGTACTGCTTGCCGTCTTTCTCTTCGATCGAGCCGCATACGTCGCCTGCGGCATAGAGGCCGGGAATCACGGTGCCGTCTTCCTTGGTCACATGGCAGGAAGTATCGATTGCCAGACCGCCCGTGGTCAGATAGAAGGTCGGCTCGATGCCGCAGACCCAGATGCCGTCATGGGTATCCAGGTAGGGAAGCTTGGAGCGTCCCCATTCGTCCTCTTCGCCCGCCAGCGCATGACCGTTGTGCTTTTCGAGCGTTGCTGCCAGGTTGGAGCAGCCCGTGGCTTCGGCAGCTTCTTCAACGGTGTCGTAGTGCACCATGTCGCCTCGCTCGAAGACGGCCTTGTAGGTATCGAATCCCCAGGTGAGGTTGTTCATCGTGGTCACTGCGCCCGATTCGTCGGTGATCCAGAAGAACTTGCCGCCGTTGGCTTCTTCGTCGCACAGGGCCTGTCCGATCACGAAATGGTTCGCTTTCATCACGTTGCCGAATTGGTCGCCGTGAGCGTTGACCATGATGCCCGGAGTGGTCTGGTACATGAAGGCAATCTCCATGCGGGAACCTGCCTGCGAGGTGGTGGACATGTAGGCGCCCAGCTCGCGGCCCATGCACTCGATGCCTGCGCCGACCTTCTGGCCGAGCACGATGCCGTCGCCCGTAGAGGCGGGGCAGCAGTTGAAGGAGCGTCCTGCATACTGCGGATAATACTGGTCGACCATTTCCTGGTTGGCGCCGAAGCCGCCGGATGCCAGCAGCACGGCCTTGGCGGTGGCGGTGTAGATCGAGCCGTCTTTGCCCTCTGCCACGAGGCCGGTCGCACGGTCGCCGTCCATGGTGATGTCGGTGACCTTCGCGCCGTAGACGATGGTGCCGCCTAGCGCGCCCACACGGTCAGCGAGGTACTGCATGGCCTGGCCGCAGCCGCCTTCATAGCAGCCAGGAGCCAGATACGGGGTGATGCCGTAGGCCTTGTTCACACCCATGCTGTAGAAGCCCACGCCTATTTCATGCAGCCAATCCACAAGGGCGCCCGAGGTGTCGTACATCGCATGGTCGTAGGGCATGGCGCCGTCGAAGCGGTCGAACTCGGGGTTCACGTATTTGGAAAGGACGGCCATCATGGCGTCTTTGTTGTAGTTCGGGTTATCGTTGAAGCGTCCCTGGGAGTAGTTTTCCTGCAGCTTGCTGCCGGCGCTCGCTACGCCGGAGTAGGTCATGGACATAGATCCGCCGGGGATGTCCTGCTTCTCGAACAGGGTGACCTTCACGCCTTTTTCAAGCAAGCGCGTTGCGGCTACGAGGCCTGCGGTGCCTGCGCCCATAATGACGACGTCGGTGTCGATGGACTGCTCGGTGCCGCCGGTCAGCTCTTCGGGGCCTTTCTGGAATTCGCTTGCGTCGATGCCCGCATTGCCAAGGCATTCGAGCGCGGCGTTTTTGATGGCATTGCAGGTGGTGGTTGCGCCGGAGATGGCGTCGATGTCGAGGTTCTGGGTCTCGAGCACCTTTGCGGGCCACATGGTGGCGGCCAGGCTGCCGATGCCCGGGGTTTCGTCGTGGTTGAGAACCTGCAGGCTGGCAATTGCGCCGTCTTTGACCACGGTTTCGACGAACACGTAGTTCTCATGGCCCATGGCCTTGGCTACGTATTTGCCGTCGGTGGCTTCGCTCATTTTCTTGTAAGCGGTTTCATTGGGGGTTTTCGCGGTGTTTGCCGCATCGGACGATTCGTCTTTGCCGGATGGGGATGGAGCGCATCCGACCCCCATTGTTGCAACGGCGCCCAATGCGCCGACAACGCCTGCGCCCTTTAAAAAGTCGCGACGATTCAAATCCATAGTCATGGCTTCCTCCTTGTGTTCCTCCCTTTTCGAAGCGTGTGCTAAGTCGCCTCGAAGACGCTCCGACCATAGGCTTATTACCTCGTTCTGTCCTCACCGAGTATCGGTGAATTTATCAAAACACCTGGTCAAGTCTTTGACAGGTATATATGGTGCAGGTATTGTTCTTGAGGTGTCGGCCTGCGTCTTTCTGAAGGATGGGAAATAGCGCGCCGTTCGGCTGTTGAGCGCGATACAATGGCACGAATTGTACGGGGAGGGGTTATGCGCGGTTTCGTTTCGAGAATCGCAGCGGTGTCTGCGTGCGGTTTCGGACTGTCAAAGGCGGCAACATCCATCGGATACCTGTCGGCGATGGGGTCCGTTACGCGTAATGTGGGTTTTGTGACCGAATTATGGTTCATGCTCGCAAGCGAGGTGGTCTCGCTTGTTTTCGCCATCGTGGTGGCTTCTTTGGCCGCTCGCGGTCACCTTCGTCCGCGCTCCATTCCCCAGTGGCAGGCTTTGCTGGTGTTTTTCGCGGGATTCCTCCTG
The DNA here is from genome assembly GCA_900553655.1 of uncultured Slackia sp. Lineage (GTDB taxonomy): Bacteria > Actinomycetota > Coriobacteriia > Coriobacteriales > Eggerthellaceae > Slackia. The sequence continues at coordinate 6,216 of USEQ01000019.1, forward strand.
AGTTCATCGGGCGTGCTCGCGCCTGTTCCCGAGCCGTATTCTGCGGCGCTGCTCGGCTGCATATACGGTGTCGCGTCTTTTCTGTTCTGCATAACGTGGATGGAAGAATTCGCCTATCAAGATCCGTCGGATTCTCATAAGAGCATGGTGGCGGGACTTTGCATCCAAACGGCTCTCGTCGTTGCGGTGTCGATGCTTCCCGGGGGTGTGTTGGCTTTCGTCGCCATGGCGTCCGCGTTTGTTTCCGTGCTGTGCCATTTCGATATTGTTATGCGTAAGACGGGCGTTTTGGGCGAGGACGCGCACGGCGAGCGCTCTTCCGCGTGCGAGGTTTTCGAGCCCGTGACAGCACGTGCGTTCGTTGCGAAGTTCGGTACTGCATTTGCCTGCCTTTTCGTGCTGGTGGGCGTTGTGGGTATTTTGCATACATCGGTTCTTGGATCGTCATTTGAGCATATCGTCGGCGGGGTGTCTATGTGGATTCCTCTTGCCTTTGCTACGGTTGTCACGGCGGTTGCCGGCTTGGCGGCGTTGCGTCTGCCCGATCCCACGTCGGTGTATAAGGCCGTGCTGCCCGTCATGCTGGCGTTGCTGACGCTGCTTCCGTTTGTGGGCGACTATCTCGGGTCGCTTGCAGGCGGTGCCATGATTGCTTGCTACGACGTGTGCGGCATGCTGTTCCTCTTCTTCATTGTGGACGCGGCGCATGGGCACCGTCAGCAAAGCTACCTGCTTTCGAGTGTGTACATGGGCGGGTCGAACGGGTTTCTGGCGTTGGGTCTTGGCATAGGGCTGCTCGTCAACTATCTGAGCGGTGATTACGACATCTCTCTCATGACGTTGCTTGCTTTCGTCGCCATCTATCCTTTGTGCATTGCATTCGTTATGGTCATGCGTCGCAGCATGCGTGGTGTACGGCCAGCCGCTGATGGGGCCGGCCTTGGAGGGCGGGCTCAGGTGCAGCGCCTCGTAAAGGACGTAAAGCCTTCCTCCGAAATCGTGCAGGGACGGCACGAGCAAACGCACGGGGAAGGTTCGTGCGGAGGCGAAGGCGCATTCGAGAACGCCTCCGGCTTTTCTGATGCGGCGGCGTCGATTTCCGAAGATCGAAGCGAGGTCTTTCCGATCGAGCCCGATTGGGAGGCGGCCTTGCATTCGTTTGCCGAACGCTACGGGCTCACGAAGCGCGAAACGGAGATATGCTCGTATCTTGTGCGCGGTCGTTCCGCAAAGCGTATTGCCGACGAGCTTTTCATTTCCGAAAACACCGTGTGGACGCATACGAAGAACGTATACGCCAAAACGAAGGTGTCGGGCAAAGACGACCTCATGAACCTTTTCGAAGACGAAGCGTTCGGACGATAAAGCGCCGTCTATCGAGCCATGGTGTCTTTCGGTCGGAGAGACTTTAGGCGGGAAACGTCGGCCTTGGGCGGAACCTTTGCTCGATGCCCGTTCGTGTCGAACGCTACAATACAAAGCCAAGCCGCATACCTGCAATGAAAGGAACGTTTATGAAGCGTCTGACTTCCCGCGCTGCCGACGGCACGGCTTCGGTCGATCCCTCTATGGTTGACGAGGCCATTCGTCGCCTAGCCGCATACGAAGACATGCATGATGACCTCGAGGCAAGGCTTGCCGATCTTGAGGAGGCTGTTGCCGAGCGGAAAGCGGCAGGTACGCTGAATGCTTCCACAGGCAATCAGCTTATTGCGCAGAAGGTTGCTCTTAAGACTACTATCGGCATGTTCGATATCTACGGAATCGAATAAGGCGCAAGTTCGCTTTGCCTCGGTTGCGGATTTCCTATTCCGCCTGAGATGCCTCGTTGCTTTCCGGCTCATGGTTCAGTTTTCAAAACCTTGCTTACATATGTGAGGGGTTGGAGAAGGCGATCGTGTGCTTGGTGCCTTGACGTTGTCTCGCACCCCTCAGCGGATGATTGCGTTCGAGAGGGGTTTTATGCGGATCTACGTGGTTGAGATTTCTTCGTCATACGCTGAAAGGGAAGTTTCGGGCAGCTTTATGAGTTCTCGCAAGCCTCTTTATCGCGAGATGGACAAGCGATGTTGCATTTCATGCTGTCCGATGGAGCGCATGCTGCGTGTTCCCTTGTTTACCGTCATCGTGTTCAACAGGCCGTTCGTTGATAATACGGAGTATGTGAAATACTGCGTTGCCCGTGCATGCCACATCTGGGAATTCTCATACGACGACCGTCTCAAGGAGCATCTCAAGGTCAGGGAGGCCACGGCGAAGGAGGCGCTTGACTCGCCGCGTTGCGAGGTTCCCTTCGATCTTCTGATGGATGCCTTGAGCGAGGCGAAAAGGCTTCCCTCTTCGCATGTATACCGCTTGCGGTTCTCTCCTTTGATGAAAGAATCCCATGCCGTGTTTCGTCACGGAACGGCTTTCGAATGGCTCAATGAAAACCTCTCGACGCGCTCTCCGACAACGTATTGGTCATCGAATATGGCGAGGGCGTAAATGACGATGATTTCGACTTCGACCTCTACCGTATGTTCATGCATACCATTGAGATGTTGAATGATTCTCTCGACTCCGTGCAGGTTGTGTTTCTTCTTCCCTTCGGAAGCGATTTTCTCCAAGAGCGCATCCGTCGTGCGTTCATGGCTCCGCTTGTTACAATTGCCCGTTCGAAGGGAACGGCGGCCTGGCGCCAGTGCGATGCTTCCGAGAGGTTGGTCGAATTGGCGCGAGCTTCGGATGTCGAGACGAATTCGTCGTTGGAATCGCTGCTTGAGCGCTATCGGTGCAATCGAGTCGAAAAGCCTATCGAAGGCGTGTTTTCCGACTGGGTGGCCCTCGAACGGACGCGTCGGGGTTTTCCCGCGTACGCATCAAGCTTTGAAAGGTTCTATCAGCCATCGAACGCGGCCGACGATGCCTATTCCCGTCTGGACGGCCTGGTGGGTCTTGAGAAGCCCAAGAGGCTTGTCCGCGAAATCGTCGGAAGGCTCCGTATGAACAGGTTCCTTGCTCAGCATTCCCTTCCCGTTCGGCCGTTTTCGATGCGTATGATTTTCTCAGGCTCGCCAGGCACGGGAAAGACCGAGGTGGCGCGATTGTACGGAGGAATTCTTCGTATAGAAGGCGTCTTGCCAGAAGGACGCCTGATGGTCATTTCCGGCTCGGATGTTACTCCTGGTTTTGAGAGAATCTTTGCACGCGCAAAAGGCTCGGTTCTTTTCATCGACGAAGCCTACTCCATAACCTCGTCTGTCGGATTTGTTTCGTAATCGCGCGTATGTCATGTTTAGCGAAGCGGTGTCGGGTTTCCCGGCGCCCGCTCGTGCTTTCTCTGCGGGTCGTTCGTCGAGCTTCGTTGCGTAAGCGTGCGTTTGCACGCGGGTATAATCGAATGGAAGCTCTTAGATCGCCGCCGTATGAAGCGTGCAAGCGGGATGCGACGGCCAGATTCGTACGGACGGTGAATCGTCATGGAGAAGAAATACATCTTGGCGCTCGACCAGGGCACAACGTCTTCGCGGGCGCTTGTTTTCGATAAGCAAGGTCGCATCCACGGCTCGGCGCAGCATTCTTTTCGCCAGATATATCCTCAGCCGGGATGGGTCGAGCACGATCCGCGCGAAATAGCATCGTCTCAGCTCGGCGTCATGGTAGAGGCGATGGTTTCCAGCAGCGTTTCGCCCGATGAGATAGATTCTATCGGCATCACCAACCAGCGCGAGACCACCATTGTGTGGGACAGGCGCACCGGCAAGCCGATTTGCAACGCCATTGTCTGGCAATGCCGCCGCACAGCTTCTCTTGTGGAGACTCTGTGCGGCGATTCCTCGGTGGCCGCCATGGTCAGAAAGAAGACCGGACTTATTCCCGACGCCTATTTCTCGGCGAGCAAAATCAGGTGGATTCTCGATCACGTGGAAGGGGCGCGCAACCTCGCCGAAGAGGGCCGCCTTGCGTTCGGCACGGTCGATTCATGGCTTATCTGGTGCCTAACCAGCGGATCGGTGCATGCGACCGACGTCACCAATGCAAGCCGCACCATGCTGTTCAACATCCATACGGGCCAATGGGACAACGAGCTGCTCGACC
>USEQ01000020.1 GCA_900553655.1 uncultured Slackia sp.
TTCCAACACATGCCTACGTGACAGCCGTTGCAGCTGTGGCTGGTATGTTGGGCATTCCCTGAATTTGCAACAGAACGTACCATCGCTTTGGTAAATGGCTATTTAGCCGCTTAGCGTCAATTTGCGAGACATCAATCTCTCCGGACATAAGTTTAGGAAGCAGCGCGTCCCTTGCCCCTTCGAGCCTTTTGGATTCTTCGATGTTGCTTCGATACAAAGCGAAGATATCCTCCAGATAACCCAAATCTTTCCCCGCTGGCATTTCTAGTTCAAGATTCTTAAGGTTTTTCTGGCTGATTTTCCCCTGGACTGCTCCCGTCACTATGTGGTTGACGGTAGTTCCCGCTAAGGCGATATATATGGATTCAAGAGAGTATCTCGACTTCGATTTCAAAACATGGGCGTGATTATTGACCCAATACCTTCCCCATACATATTGGAGTACGGGTCTGCCGTCTTCTTGAATTACGGTTCCGTCCTCGCCCAAAAGTATGCGTACGCCATCAAACAAATAGTCATCAACATACCCCATGACAGATGCGGCTCCGTAGTAGGGATATGGCCCCTTGCGAGCTTCCCTGTCACGGCCATTAAGGGGTATTCGCTTTGAATCTTCGAGTTCGACCAGGTCAGAAAGCTTGAAGATGTTTCGATTCCCAATGAGCTCTTGCTCAAATAGTGCCGCCGCCAATTCGAGCAAATAGCCATTTAACGGAATGTGCTCAGGAAATCAAAGAGGGTGCTATCGAGCCGAATTTGACGCTCTATCCTTCCAAGCATCCAACTATTGTTGAGTTTCTCATACGTTGCAGCAAGATGGTTTTCAGCATCATACAGAGTCATCCTGTAGCGTTTTTCGCCAACGCCCTCGATGGCGTCTTCGAGGGTCCAGTGAAACTTCTCGGTGCCGGACTTCATCTCATTAAGCACGATCTGATACTGGTACATAGCCATCAGCAAAGCCTGGTAAGCGTTAATAAAATCGGCAACTGCCGTATTCGGCTTGCCCTTAAACACGAAGGCCGCTTCCTTTGATAACGACCTCATTTCGTCAAGCTTAAGATGGAACGTCAGCTGCCACTTGCTATCAAGCGCATGTGAGATAGCGGGCGTGATTCCTTGAAGGAGAGTCGTATTGGTTAGCCACGCGAAGCCCAACGAGATGGAGAGTTGCGGTTCGTCGCCTTGCTTCAGCAGTTTAGAATTCTCCCGATAAAGCCCCATTAGCTTCTCGACGGTAATCCAGATGCTCAGACGCCGGTTGAAGAGGCTCTGCCGGTTTGCCATGCGGCTTTGCCTCAATGAAATAAACAGGGCGACAATAGCTGCGGCAGCAGACGCGCATGATGCGGCAACTTCCCAATTCAAATCCACAAGCCTCACCCTCTGCACTTTTGCAATGAAATGCAATCCTAGTCGAAATCGATTGCCCATTCTAACAGCAGCGAGGAGCCTCATGGAAACTGTCATCAACTCAGTACTTGCGGAGATGCAGCCAATTCTGAAAGCGAGCCAGCTAAAGCGGCTCAAAGTCGTATTAAAGCACGCATTTGAAGCTAAGCAGCATGAGACAAACGAAACGTTGCTGCAAGCGTTCTTGACGGCTAAAGGAGTCGAAGGATGTTCACCTAAGACTCTCCAGTATTACGAGGACACACTCGCACGCGTATTGGCTACGATTGACAAACCTATTGCCGCAATCGAAAGCGATGACCTGCGGCAATACCTTAATGACTACGAAATCACGCGTCATACCAGCAAAGTTACCATCGACAACATCAGGCGTATCATGTCCAGCTTCTTTTCGTGGCTGGAAGATGAGGACTACATCGTCAAGAGCCCGGTTCGGCGAATACATCGAGTTAAGACAGCACAGGCCGCCAAAGAAACGTTGACGGACGAAGAGCTGGAAGCCTTACGTGATGCTTGCAAAAACAAGCGGGACTTGGCACTTGTTGATTTGCTCGCCTCTACGGGCATGCGTATAGGTGAACTGGTGCGACTTGATGTCGCCGACGTAAACATGCAGGAGCGCGAATGCATTGTCACCGGCAAAGGCAACAAGCAGCGGCCGGTTTATTTCGATGCCCGCGCGAAGTTGCACCTCACGGAGTATCTGGAAACTCGTGCCGACAGCGATCCCGCATTGTTCGTATCGCTTGATTCCTCGGCAAGTCGCGTTACCGTCGGCGGCATGGAGCTACGACTGCGAAACCTTGGCAAGAAGGCCGGTGTTTCGCGTGTGCATCCGCACAAGTTCCGTCGTACGCTGGCGACCCATGCCATTGATAAGGGAATGCCCATCGAGCAAGTGCAAAAGCTACTTGGCCATGCGAAAATAGATACCACCATGCACTACGCCATGGTGAACCAAAATAATGTGAAGGCTTCGCATAGAAGGTACTTGGAATGAAAATCGAGGATATTTGCACTCGCATTTGCTCTGGCGGAACGCCCAAAAGCGGCAAAGCCGAGTACTACGAAAACGGCACGATTCCCTGGCTCAACACTAAAGAGATCAATTTCAACCGAATCCAAGCGACCGAAACCTTCATAACGGAAGAAGGACTGAATAACTCTTCCGCAAAATGGATCAAGCCGCACGCTGTCATTGTTGCCATGTACGGCGCTACGGCAGGGCGTGTTGCTGTAGCAGAGACCCCGTTGACGACCAACCAGGCATGCTGCAATTTAGAAGTTGACGAAACGATCGCTGACTACCGTTACATCTACTACTGGCTGAAGCAAAATTTTGACAGTATTTCCGGGCTCGCAAACGGTGGAGCACAGCAAAACCTCAGCGCAAAAGTCATCCGGCAAATCGAGATTAATCTGCCGGATTTAATAAAGCAGCGCTCGGTTGCGAACTTCCTAGATAGTTTCGATAGTAAGATTGAAACGAACGCTAAGCTAAATGGCTATTTAGCCGAGATGGCCGAAACCATCGCGGCCAAATACTGCGAGCAAGGCAGTATTCGATTGAGAGACATCTGCCATCAGGTTGTTGAACGAGTTGATTGCGAGGAAGCGGAGCTTGGGGCCTACGTTTCGACCGAATCGCTTCTTCAGGATAAGAAGGGACGCCAGCCAGCTGCATCCCTACCTGCGACGGGTAAGGTCACGCGTTTCGTTGTAGGAGATACTTTGATTTCGAACATCCGCCCATATTTCAAAAAAGTGTGGTATGCATCATTCGACGGCACGTGTTCGAGTGACGTACTTGTCTTGAGGGCAAACGCCGCTAACGATGCTCCCTATATACACGCCTGTTTGCGGCAGGATAGCTTTTTCGGCCACGTGATGCGCGGGGCGAAAGGAACAAAGATGCCTCGTGGAGACAAAAAACAGATGATGGAATTCTGCATCGCGCCCACTTGCGAACCTGGCGATTTGTCTGTGCTGAGTGCATCTTTGAAACAAATTTCGTTAAATGATGCCGAGTCCGCAAGACTGGCTGCGCTTCGCGATTATTTGCTGCCAAAACTCATGTCAGGGGAGATTGACGTTTCGCAAATTGACAAATTGACACTAAGCAGCTAAATAGCCATTTAGCTGAGCATTGACAGCTATTTTTTCGTCAATGCGTTCAAGCACCGCAGCGACTTGCTGCTGGCATTTGAGCGGCGGAAGTACGACCTCAAACGCTAGCAAATCAGCGGAGCTTAGAGTTGGGTATGTTGATACGCTTTGCTCCGCAAGTGCCTGAAAGCCTTCCGTCGCCCCTTTCGTAGTTAAAGCGTAGTAGAGATAACTGGGAAGCACCTGGCTTTCATCTGCGTTTATGACGCTGAAACCTGTTGAAACGAGCATGTCTACTGGTGGGTTTTTAAGTAAGGCATAATGTCCTTGATTGGGGCGAACCATTGAGTACACGATGCTATTGGGTTTAACCTTCCGACGAGCCCGACTTGGAACTTTGTCAATCAAAGGATCGAGCTGTTGCAGTTCGGAAATCACACCACGAGTCACATTGCCGGTGTCAAGATACTGAATACGAGGCCAAGCTTCCTTGGTCGAATATTGAGAAGTGTTGATGTCGCAGATGTCACCTAGCGTAACTCTACAGCCCATAGCCAATCGCCTCCAGATTCTTCTTGATCTGCTCTTGCAGTCGGTTTGACTCTTCGAAGCATTTGGAGATCTCGCCGGTCAGGCGGGCCATTTTTTCCTCAAAGGGCTCAGCGTCTTCCTCGACGTCGGCGATACCCACGTAGCGGCCGGGTGTGATGATGTAATCCTGCTTGGCGATGTCTTCGATGCTCGCGACGGCGCTGAAGCCCTTCTCTTCTTCTAACTTACCCTCGCGGAATGCGTCGAACGCGCCGGCAACCTTGGCGATGTCTTCGTCAGTGAACTCGCGCAGCTTGCGGCTCACCATGGTGCCCATGTTGCGAGCGTCGATAAACAAGGTGTTGCCTGGCTGCGCCTTCTTCTTGGCGATAATCCACAGGCACACGGGGATTGGCGTGCTGTAGAAAAGCTGGCTGGGCATGGCGACAACGCCCTCTACCAGGTCGGCTTCAATCAGTTTGGTGCGGATATTTCCCTCGTTGTTGGTTTGGCTCGAAAGCGAGCCGTTGGCCAGCACCATGCCCATGCGGCCGCTGCGGTTTAGGTGGTGCACCATATGCTGCACCCAAGCGAAGTTGGCGTTGCCCTCGGGTGGCACGCCGTACTCCCAGCGAGGATCCTCTTTTAGCTTGTCGCCGCCCCATTCCTTCATGTTGAACGGCGGGTTTGCCAGGACGAAGTCGAACTTCTCAGTGCGGTGCAGGTCATTGAAGAACGTGTCGGCGTTCTGCTTTCCAAGGTTTGCATCGATGCCGCGGATGGCCAAGTTCATCGTGGCCATCTTCCATGTGGTGGGATTGCTTTCCTGACCATAGATAGACAGGTCGTCAATGTTGCCCTGATGTCGTTTTACGAACTCGGCCGACTGCACGAACATGCCGCCGCTACCGCAACAGGGGTCGTACACGCGCCCATGATAGGGTTCGATGATTTCAACCAAGGTCTTTACGATGCAGGCCGGCGTGTAGAATTCGCCGGCGTTCTTGCCTTCTGCTTCGGCGAACTTCGCCAGACAGTATTCGTAAGTGCGGCCAAGGATGTCGCGCGTGTCGCCCTTCTCCGCCATTTGCACGTTGGTGAACAGGTCTACGACTTCGCCAAGGCGGCGCTTATCCAGCTCTTGGCGCGCGAAGTTCTTGGGGAGGATGTTCTTCAGTTTGTCGTTTTCGGCTTCGATTTGGCGCATGGCTTCGTCGATGACCTTGCCGACTTCGGGCGTATGGGCTGCCGCGGCGATCGTTGCCCAACGCGCGCTCTCCGGCACGAAGAAGATGTTCTCGGCCAAGTATTCGTCGCGGTCTTCTTCGAAACCTTCGCCCTCTTCGACGAGCTCCTGATGACGCTGGTCAAACTTGTCGGAGATATACTTCAGGAAGATGAGACCCAGAACTACGTTCTTGTACTCAGATGCGTCTATATTGCCGCGAAGCTTGTCCGCTGCGCTCCAGATCTGCTGTTCGAATCCGATTTCAGCGGTGTTGTCGGCTTTCTTTTTCGCCACGTCTTACTCCTAATCGAATGTCTTGCTGTCGGCCCAGAGCTCGCATTGCTTCATGACCGTTTCCATTGCGTCGTCGACGCCCTCGGGTGGGTACTTGTATTTTCGCAGAAGACGCTTGATGGCGCGGCGCATTCCAGCGCGGGCGCTTTCCTTCTTCTGCCAGTCGATGGTGGCGCTTTTTTGCAGCGTCTCGGTAAGCTCTCGGGCTATTGCGACCAATTGGTCGTTGTTGTAAAAGTCGTGGACCGCCTGGGGCTTGGTGATTGCATCGTAAAAAGCCATTTCCTCGTCTGTGAGCCCCATTTCCTCGGCGTCGGTGCGGTCTCTCATCATCTCCTTGGCCATCTCGACCAGCTCTTCGATGACCTGCGCGTTGGTGAGCATGCCGTTTAGATAACTGTTGAGCGTGCCCTGCAGCATGTCCGAAAACTTCTGCGCCTTCACCACGCTGGTTTTCTGGTAGGCGCTCACGCGCTCTTTGATAAGCCGCTTTAGGCTTTCGACGGCGATGTTCTTTTCCTTCATATTGGCGACTTCCGTAAGGAACGCCTCATCGAAGAGCGAGATTTCGACGTCTTTGCCGTCAAACAGGTTGAGCACTCCGTCGGCGCGAACCGTTTGCTCCATAATCTCAGTCACGCGTTTGTTGAATTCTTCGTAAGTCATGCCCCTGCCGCCGCTCGGCTTGCGGCCCGTAAGGCGCAATACCTGGACACGCAGGACTGAGAGGTAGGCCGCCTCGTGCTGGTCTTCTTGGAAGACCAGGCTTTTGCATAGGCTGAGGGCCTGGTTCATCAGCTGGCACTGTTTTAAGAACTCTTCGCAGTCCTCGTGGCGCGTGGGGTCAAGGATCCAGTCGGTGCCTTCGGCGATGGCGGCAGCCAGCTGGGATTTCTTGTCGGCGAAGATAAGCTTCCTGTAGTCAAACCCATAAAGGAGGTCGCGGCACACGTCCAGTTTTTCCAAGAACTTGGGATATGCCGTGGCGGCAACGTCCATGTTGCCGTAGTTGCCCTGGTCGCGCTGGGTGTAGTCCTTCATGGCTTGCTTGAGCGCGCGGGCGATGCCGATGTAGTCCACCACCAGGCCGCCTTCTTTGCCGCGGCAGACGCGGTTCACGCGAGCAATGGCCTGCATCAGGTTGTAGCCCTTCATAGGCTTGAACACGTACATGGTGGCCAGGCTCGGCACGTCGAAGCCGGTGAGCCACATGTCGACGACGATGGCGATCTTCAGCGGGTCGTCGTCGTTCTTGAAGCGCTGCTCCATGTCTTTCTTGTGCTTGGTGCCGCCGCAGACCTCGAACCATTCTTCTGGGTCCTGGTTGGACATGGTCATGACCACGCCCACCTTTTCCTTCCAAGAGGGGCGAAGTTCCATGATTCGTTTGTATATCTTCATGGCGATGGGCCGGCTGTAGGCCACGATGAGCGCCTTGCCGGCGAGCACGTCGGCGCGGTTGTTCTCGTAGTGCTCAACGATGTCTTGGCACAGCGCGTCAATGGTTTCGGGCGTGTCGAAGATGGCGTTCAGGCCGCCCAGGTCGCGCTTCGATTTCTCGATGCTGGCTTCGTCGGCCTGGTCGGCGAACTCCCGATAGGCGGCATCGATTTTGCCTAGCGCGTCGTTGTCCAGGTGCAGCGCTACCACGCGACTTTCGTAGTAGACGGGTTTAGTCGACTCGTCTTCCACGGATTGAGTCATGTCGTAGACGTCGATGTAATCGCCGAAGATCTCGCGGGTGTTGCGGTCTTCAAGGGCGATGGGCGTGCCAGTGAATCCGATGTAGGACGCGTTGGGCAGCGCTTTGCGCACTACGCGCGCCGCTCCAACGGACACCTTGCCGCTGGCGTCCATCTTTTCAGTGAGGCCGTACTGGCCTCGATGCGCCTCATCCACCATCACCACAACATTGCTGCGGTCGCATAGCGGCTCGTCGCCGTCGGTGAATTTCTGCATGGTGGTGAATATGATGCCGTTGGCCTCGCGCCCCTCCAAGAGGTTTTTCAGGTTCTCGCGGCTTGTTGCCTGAACGGGGTTTTGGCGCAGGAATGCCGAGCAACGTCCAAATTGCCCGAACAGCTGGTCGTCCAAGTCGTTGCGGTCGGTGATAACGACGATGGTGGGGCTATCCAAAGGGCGTTGAAGCAGGTGCGCGAAGAACACCATGGAAAGGGATTTGCCGGAACCTTGCGTGTGCCAGAACACGCCTATCTTGCCGTCGCCCGCGACGGCTTCTTCCGCGCGCTCGATTGCCTTGCGCACGCCGAAGTACTGGTGGTAGGCGGCAAGGATTTTGACGACTTTGTCGTTGCTGTCGTTGAAGCAGACGAAATTGCGGATGAGGTCGAGCAGGCGCGCCTTTGGCATCATGCCGTCGAGCATGGTCTGCCAAGTGGCCGCCTTGGTCTCGGAGTAATCTCCGTCGGTTGATTTCCACGCGACGTAGCGGTCTTCGTCGGCGGTGATGGTGCCAACGCGAGTCTCGGACATGTCGCTCATCACGCAGAAGACGTTCGGTACGAACATGCTGGGTATGTGGTGCATGTAGTTGCGAAGCTGCAAATAGGCGTCGGATGCATCGGTTTCTTCGCGAGAGGGCGACTTCAGCTCGAACATTACGAGCGGCATGCCGTTCACGAACGCGATGATGTCGGGGCGCTTCTCGGAGTACTCCACGAACGTCCATTGGTTCACAACGTGAAAGTCGTTGTTCTCGGGGTTGTCGAAGTCGAGCAGGCGAACGATGTCGTCGCGCTCCTGCTTGCCATCGAAGAAGCGCACCTCGACGCCAGATTGTAGGTAATCGTTGAAGGTCTCGTTGCGCTGTTCAAGCGTTCCGCCCTCGACGTTCTGGATCTTAAGAATCGCCTCGTCGATTGCAGCGGCGGGGAGGCCCTTGTTGATACGCGCAAGGGAGTTCTCAAGGATGCCCGGTAGGAATACATCGCGGTATTCGTCAGAAGTGCGGATAACGTCCGGGCCGTATAGATGCGTATAGCCGAGCTCCTCGGTCATATGCTCGATAACGCATTGCTCATAGAAGTCCTCGTTGAATCCTCCGGGGACCATCGTGTAGGAATAGGTGCTGGCGCCCATGGTCGTTATCGGCCTTTCTTCGCGAGCTCTTCGATCATGCAGGTGCGGACGAAGGCGCTGAAGCTCATGCCGCGCAGGGCCGCCTCATCCTTGGCCGCGTCGCGCAGGGTGTCCGGGATACGCAGGGTCACCGACACCTGGTCGCCCTGCACCAAATAACTGCGGATGGCGGTTTCGCTGGGATTCTCTGTGATGAGGTCCTTATAGCCCGGCATCGGAACTCCGTTCACTCGGAATGCAATACATTCGCTTTCCGACATTATACGCCAGCGCGACCGCCGACCTGCCGCGATCGAACCTATGCGGAGATGTGGGCGATACGGCGCTTGGCCGGCGTGACAGCAGTGCGTCGTTGGCAATCCAAACGACCATCCAGAACCTAGCGCGCCCCGTCGCTTCCTTGAGTCCCGCACGTTCGCATGGCCCGTCAGCGTGCGCAAGGCGCGAAAAACTTTTGCTGCGCAAAACTCACGGCGTTCCACGTTTTCGCTGTCCTTCTTGCACACACCGCCAAACCATGCGGTCTTCGCGCCACAAGGCAGCCAGCGGGGCGGCCTAAGAACACAGGAGGTCTATCATGGAAACCATCAACAACCGCGCAGTCGAGGCTAGCGCGAGATTCCTCACCAGCAAGGGGTACGAGATTCTCGACCGCAGCTGGACGGCAGCCGACGGTCAGGCCATCGACATCATCGCCAAAGACGATGACGGCATTGCATTCGTGAACGTCTCAGCCAACGTCGGTACCCAGCGCTTCGAGGACCCGACGATAACCCGCGAGCAGCGCGAGTCGGCTGCAGCGCAATGGCTTGCAACCAACGGCGACGACCTGGTCGACATTGCCGTCCGCTTCGACGACATCGCGCTGATGATCGTGAGCGGGTCTCGCGCGATTCTCCGCCATCACGTCAACGCACTTGGCACCCTGGAGGGCTAACCAGACCTCCTAGCCCTCCAAGGGCAGCGGGGCCGCCGAAAGGCGGTCCCGCTTTTCGCACGCTCGCAAACCGATGCCGCCCGCGTATATCGGGCTCGCGCCCGATGCGCCTCGCTACTGCTCTGCGCGATGTCGGCCCTGCGGCCGACGCTTCGCCGCTTATGAGCGGCAAAGCCCGCTTCGGCTGCGCTCGATGGCTCCCCTTAGGTCGCCATCGCTTCGCCTTCGCTCTCGCTGCGCACTCCGTTCGAAGAAGCCACTGGCTTCTTCACTGCGCGCTCCGCTCACGCCGGCGGCCACGGGTGAAACGTGCCACTGGCACCTTTCACCGGCTGTCCGCCTCTCGCGCGGGTCGCCGCACGCATCGCTCGCCCATGCCGTTTCGGCACGGGCTTCGCTTGCGGCGGCTCAACCGCGCTCACGATCCACCGGACTCCGCTCAACGGGTCGAGTCGCTGTGCCCGGTGGATGCAAGATGTACATCGCTACTCACACGCCAAATCCTTGGCGCGCTCGCGGCGAGGATCTTGCCCTGCGGGGCCTGCTCGCCGGGCTTCCGCGCGCCTTCGGCACGTGGGTCCCGGCTGCGCCGTTCTCGGGGCAGTAAGAATGTTGCCAGCAGGTTTTGCGGCGGCGGAGACGCCGTCGTATCCTGCA
>USEQ01000021.1 GCA_900553655.1 uncultured Slackia sp.
GCAAGCATTCAACCCGCTAACGGCATGCTTATCACTGTTTCTTCACAAATGAATATCCTACGCACGCACGACGTCGAACCGCCTTCGGCAACCATGTACGCGCTATTCGTCGTCTTTCAAAGGGCCAAGCAGAAACATGTTGTGCGTAGACTGGAAAAGCATCTTGCCTGTTGCAGCCTCGCGCGTAGTAACGCGAATGACCGCCGTCGAACGCCCTTTGTGCAGAGGCTCGGTTTCAACATCTACTTTGCAGCACGGCACCGCTTTGAAAAAGTTCACCGTCGCGCTGTTGCATACATTGTTCACACCGAACGAATACGTAGCGAACCCGCAGCCAATTTCACCAATGAAATATCCCGTTCCGCCATGAATGCCGCCGCGATAGTTGCCTAGGCTCGCAGGGATGTCCATGGTGAAATGCACATAGCCCGGTTCTTTGACTTCGATAATTTCAATGTTGTCTCGGAACTCCGCGAGGGGCGGAATGTTGCATTTCATCTTCTCGATAAACGCCGCATCAACCATGGCAACCTCCTAGAACACAAGCGAGCACTGGCTCGTTCATTGTCCGCCCATAAAGAACATGCCGCCATGGACAAAACCTAAAGGCCTGTCCATGGCAGCATTGCACGAACGTGCGAGTTACCTCGCCTATAGCGATGTCGCATGAACGCGCGGGCTTCTCGGCGCCGCGCGCTGCATTGCCTGCAGCAACAGCGCAAACGCAGAGCCCTTACGCGCGCTCCACCAGATAGCAGCAGTGGATTTTCGGATTGCGCTCGAAATCGTACGGAATGGTCTTCTTCGTTATGTCCGTAAGTTTCACGCCTTGGGCCTCAAGCGCCTCCATATCGGGCTTGAAGTTGCGCAGATTGCAGCTGAACACCGCAACGCCACCCGGAGCAAGCAGTCTCACTACGTGAGAAAGCAGCTTCACGTGGTCGCGCTGCACGCTCCATGTATTTTTGCCCATGGCTTTCGAATTGGAAAACGTAGGCGGATCGACGAAAATCAAATCGAAACGTTCGTCGCTCTTCACCGCACGAACCATCCACTGCAGCACGTCCGCTCGCTCGAAGCGATGCTCGGGACCATCGCAGCCGTTGAGGGCCATGTTGCGACGCGCCCAATTCAGATACGTCTGCGACAAGTCCACCGTCAACGTCGATGCTGCACCGCCCACGGCAGCATGCACCGTGCACGTACCCGTGTATGAAAACAGATTCAGGAAACGCTTGCCATCGGCCATCTCCCCCACCATTTCGCGCGTTACGCGGTGATCGAGGAAGATGCCCGTGTCGAGGTAGCTCCCCATATCCACCTCGAAGATATTGCCCGTCTCCTGCGTGAACATGAGGTAGCCCTCTTTTTGCTGGTCGACATACTGGCCGCCGCCCTTTTCGCGACGGCGCGTTTTTGCGAACACGCGGCCCGACGGGATGCCCGTCACCGCAGACGCGATAGCCACCGCATCCTCGAAACGCGCCTCCGCCTTCGCCTGATCGATGGTTTTCGGCGCCTGATATTCGGCCACAATCAGGCAGCTCTGCCCCTCGCTTTTCCAAACGCCGTCGTAGCGGTCGATCGCCACGGCGAAATCGGGCAGGTCGGCATCGTAGATGCGATAGCACGAGATATCGTTTTTGCGCGCCCATTTCCGACGACCTTTCGCCACCTTCTTGAATCGTGCGGCAAACTGGTCCGAACCCTTGTCGCGCACGGGAACGGAAATCTCCGCACCCGTTTCTAAATTGGCCACCTTAATGGTTCCTACGTACTCTTGTGCAAAATGAAGCGGTGTCATGCAATTCCTTACAGAAGGGTTGTTTATACGAACAGAGGATTCGCAATCATTTCCAATATAAGCTGGCATCGAATGGAAAGCGGGTCGGTATTCTCCCGCAAAAACCGCTCAACCTCCGCGCGGGGCAGCTCGAACGACTCGATGAACTCCGTCGACTCAGCCCTCGGCTCGCATACACGCTCCACCTCGGCAAACACCATGGCGATGCTTTCGTCCCCCATCCCAAGCGACGAATAGCCGGGCTGCAGGCACATGCGGGCATTCGCTGGAGAGCCGTCTTCGTTGCGCACCAAATCATAGCCGGTTTCTTCGCGAAGTTCGCGCGCCGCACATTCGATCACGTCTTCGTTAGCCTCTTTCAAGCCGGCAGGAAACGCCACGCACATACGATTCATAGGAAAACGAAATTCGCGAATGAGCAGAAAGGCATCGTCTGCCGTATGCCCTACGATGCACACGGCGTCCGTTGAGGACCCCGCCGCAGCTTTGTCTCGAATCTCCGCTCCGTACTGCTCGAGCCCTTTGCGGGAAACAACTTCGTAGTTCAGCCCTCGACCGTCGGGAAGGTCGTAGGTAAGAACGAATTTCTTCAGCCAGCCGTCGCTCACCTGCTCGACGCCCTTCAAAACAGGCAGGTCCATCTACAACACCTCCAGCTCGCGACCGACGCGCACGAAGGCATCGACCGCACAATCAAGGTCTTCTTTCGTATGCGCAGCAGAAAGAATGCAACGAATTCGAGCCTTGCCGCGCGCAACCAAGGGATACTGGATGGCCTGGGCATAGACCCCTTCTTCATAGAGCGCATCGCTCATGCGAACAGCAAGAGCCTCATCTCCAATCATAACGGGAACCACGGGTGTTGTGGAAATACCCGTGTCAAATCCGGCGGCGCTCATCTTTTCGGCAAAATATGCACGGTTTTCCCAAAGGCGAACAACGCGGGAATCGTCGGACGATATCATCCGCAACGCCTCTGCCGCCGCTGCCGCCAAAGACGGGGCCAAAGGCGATGCCGTCAAAATGAATGAACGGGCGCCGACGCGCACGCGGTCGATAAGCTCCTGGCTGCCGGCAACGAAGCCGCCCATGACGCCGAAAGCCTTCCCGAGCGAGCCCGTTTCTACCTGCACACGCCCCTCGAGCCCGAAATGGGCCACCGTGCCGCGTCCCATAGGCCCCATGACACCGTCACCGTGCGCGTCGTCGACGAGAAACGTGGCGCCATGGCGCTCGCACGCATCCGCGATCGCGTCGAGGGGAGCCACATCACCATCCATGCTGAACACAGCATCGGTCATGACCAGTTTATTCTCGGTCTCGCATTCGGCAAGCTTCTGCTCAAGGTCGGCAACATCGCAGTGCTTGTACACCGTGGTATGCGCACGAGAAAGACGGCATCCGTCAATGAGGCTGCCGTGGTTGAGCTCGTCCGAGAAAATTTCGTCGCCCTTGCCAACGAGCACGGGAATCACGCCGACGTTTGCCGCATAGCCGGACGAAAACACCAACGCCGCTTCGGTGCCCTTGAAATCCGCAAGTTCACGCTCAAGCTGCCCATGCACGGGAAAATCGCCCACGATATTGCGGCTTGCGCACGGTCCCACACCATACTGGTCGAGTGCGGATTTCGCGGCAGCTACCAGCTCGGGAGCATCAGCCAGACCGAGATAATTGTTCGATGCAAGGTTGACGACGCTTTTGCCGGCAAGCACTACGCGACCCCCCTGCGGCGTTTCTGTTGTTCTGAACATGCCCACATCCCTTCTCGCGGGCGGCTTCTTCGCGAAAGCACACCGCCAAAAGCGCCGCACCGAGTCGTTACACGGCCCGCTCGCGAAGGCCGCCGTTGAACCCTCTCTTTCTGAACCCATTGTACTCGCAGAGAGGAAGGCGGGGTCAGCCAACAAAAAGACGAAAGGCGAAAGATGCGCGAAACTTGTGCGCTACGCACAACCCGCACAGCGAAGGCGTACACTCGTGCCGAACATAGCCCGTTCAACCGAACGCACCCACGCGGCACCGTCCGCCCCGAAAGAGAGGACCCGCATGACAAACCTCGCCATAAGCCCAACGAACAAAAGCAACGAAGAGTTCGACGCGAAACTGCGCGCCTACGCCCGCCTCATCGTCGAAGCCGGATGCGCGCTCAAACCCGGACAAGACCTCTTCGTGCGCGCCCACATTGAGAGCGCACCCCTTGTTCGCCTGGTCACGCAAGAGGCATACGCTATGGGCGCACACCACGTCACAGTCCGCTTCTCCGACGAAGCGATTGAGCGCATGCACTTCGACAACTGCCCCATGGACGTCTTCGAGAATGTCCCAGGCTGGCTTGCAGAGCTCAACAACAGCATGGCTCGCAACGGAGCCGCCATGCTCACCATCGATTCCGACGATCCCGAAACCATGTCCGGCATCGACCCGCGCAAGCTGATCGCCCGCGCCCAGGCAAGCCACAAGGCGTGCAAGGAGTTTTACGACGCGCTCGATTTCGGCCGCTGCGTGTGGTGCATCGTCGGCGGCGCATCCCCCGCATGGGCCCGCAAGGTGTTCCCCGACCTGCCCGAAGACGAAGCGGTCGAGCGCCTGTGGGAAGCCATCTTCACCACCGTCCGCCTGAAAAGCGCCAATGCCGATGAGGCTGTCGCGGCCTGGCGCGCACACCGCGACAGCTTTGCCGAACGCTGCGCCTGGCTGAACAGCCAGCGGTTCGACGCATTGCACTACACCAACGCTCACGGCACCGACCTTACCGTGGGTCTGACGAGAAAGCACTTGTTCAACGGAGGAGGCGATACCACCGTGGACGGCGTGCAGTTCTTCCCGAACATGCCCACCGAAGAAATTTTCTCCACCCCCGACCGCATGCGTGCAGAAGGCACCGTGGTCTCCGCCATGCCGCTTGCCCACAACGGCAGCCTGATCGACAACTTCAGCCTCACATTCAAAGACGGCCGCGTGGTTGACCTGCATGCAGAAACAGGCGAAGACGTTCTGCGCTCCATCGTGGAGACCGACGAGAACTCCTGCCGCCTGGGCGAAGTAGCTCTCGTCCCCTTCGACAGCCCCATTCGCAATTCCGGCGTGCTTTTCTACAGCACGATCTTCGACGAAAACGCCAGCTGCCATCTTGCGCTCGGCCAGGGTTTCCCCGACTGCTACGAAGGAGGCCTGCAGATGAGCGCCGAGGAGCTGCTTGAGGGAGGCGTCAACAAAAGCGCCACGCACGTCGATTTCATGATCGGCACCGAAGACCTGAATATCGACGGCATCAAAGCAGACGGACAGCGCGTGCCTGTTTTCCGCAACGGTAATTGGGCCTTCTAAGCGAATCCGAGCAGACTCCGCACGGCGCACGTATTACTCGCTTGTAAAAACATGCGCCGTCCGTAAAGAGAAACATGAAGACTTATCCATAATTCAACGCTTCAGAAGCGGCGGGTGTACTATGAGGCACCTGCCGCTTCCGCATAACGCCGCTTCGCGCGTGCCGCATTCCGGGTCTTCGCAACGAGTCGTTTCAACGGAAGCGGGATATGTCGCAAACAAGAGGAAGTCGCACGGAAAACAGCCATGTCGAATACTCAATGCTCCGTCGAGGCAGCAAAAGTCGATGAGAAGAAAAAGAAACGACGAACGCAGCCGCGGAGTCGAGCGAAAAGCGTACCCGCCACACTGCAGGACCCCGCAGAAACCGCGCCCGCCACGCCGCAGAAACCGCAGGAAAGTTCGTTATCCAGCTCGCCTTCCTCATTGGCGTCTGCTACATCGGCAATGCCATAGCAGCAGCCATTCCCCTTGGCATACCCGGCAACATCGTGAGCATGGTGCTGCTGCTCGGACTGCTTATAACGGGAATGCTGCAGGCTACAAAGATTGACCTTGTCTCCAGCTTCTTGTTGAAATACATGCCCGTCTTTTTCATCCCCGCAGGCGTAAGCGTTATGGGATGCTTCCCCATGATCGCCGACCATCTGCCCCAATTCGCACTCGTCGTCCTTCTCACCACCATTCTTGTGTTTCTCGTCACCTCGCTCACCGTAACGGCGGTCATCAAGATACAGGCCAAAATCGCCGAGAAAAAAGGGCTTGAATTCGACACTTCCGTACCGCTTTCGAACGAAGGAGCGAACTAATGGACGCACACAGCGTTTTGGCAACGATCCTGAGCCTCGCTCTTTCTATAGGGGCTTTTGCCGGGTCTGTATGGCTGAACAAGAAAGTGAAGTCGTCCCTCCTCAACCCGCTGCTCGTATCGGTGGCGGTCATCATCTCCGTATTGGTCCTGCTGCAGATTCCCCTTGAGACCTACGAGCAAGGAGCGGAGGCCATTTCCGCCATGCTCGGCCCCGCGACCGCCGTGCTTGCCTATTCTATCTACCAGCAACGACGCGTGCTGAAAAGCCACTTCCTGCCCGTACTGCTCGGATGCCTTGCCGGATCGGTCACATCCATGGTCAGCGCCTACGCGCTGTGCCAGCTGCTGGGACTGGGCGACCAAGTGGCCCTTTCCACCTTGCCGAAGTCGACCACTGCCCCCATAGCGCTCTCCATTACGGGCGAGCTCGGCGGTACTGCATCCATCACCATGGCGGCCGTCATCACCACAGGCGTGCTCGGCGCAATTCTTTCGCCCACGCTAGCAAAGCTGTTCCGCATCCGCAGCAAAATTGCGCAAGGCGTGGCCATCGGCACCTGCAGCCACGCCATAGGAACGACGAAAGCGCTCGAAATGGGAGAGCTCGAAGGAGCCATGAGCGGCGTTGCCATTGCCGTATCGGGGCTTTTAACCTGTTTCATCGTCATAGGGGCGCAGGCGTTTTTCGGCTAAGCGCCCGCAAACGCAAGGCGCCCGCAAAACCCGCAGACGCCTTGCAAGACAACTCGCCCTCCCTCAAGAAAGAAGACGAGCCTTCATCAAGCGAAGAGCGGAGATTCATCTCGCGCTAAGATAGCTATCGAATGAAATTCGTGCGAATGACGGGTTCGCGCGGCGGCATCTCGATTCCGGCGTTCTTACCCGCTTCGATGCACTTCATAATCCACGCCATATTGCGGCCGAGCGTACGCATGGTCTGCATGCCCTCTTCGTCGTGCATGACCTCCTCGGGCGTGTTTCCATGAACTTGATTCCAATACTGAGAGCCGACAACCACCATGTTCGAAATGGTGAAATACTTATTGAGCTGGTCGAAGGTTGCCGTTGCGCCCCCTCGGCGACAACTGGCAATAGCAGCAGCGGGCTTGCCAGCGAACAAATCGCCCCTGCCATAGAACGCACGATCCATAAACGACGTGAGCGCGCCCGACGCGCTGGCGAAATGCACCGGCGACCCGAAAACGAACGCGTCGTAGCGCGAAGCGTCGTCGAGGAATTGGTTCACCGCGTCATCAATAAAGCAGCGACCCGACTTGAGACACTTCCCGCAACCGAGACACCCGGAGATAGCGCCCGTTCCAATCCACATGATGTCGGCGTCGATGCCTTGCTCCTGCAAACCGGCCTCGACCGCGCCAAGCGCCGTATACGTGCAGCCGCGACGATGCGGGCTTCCGTTGATAAGCAATGCCTTCATGAGGACCCCCTTTTTGGTTCAAGCTATCGCATCCCCATGATACCGCGCCTGAACCCCAAGCTGCCCCGTCGTTGCCAGGATGTATCGCATTACCCGGAATGGCTCTTTCGAACGCACAGCCCTGCAACAAAAAGAGCGAGCAAGAACGCACCTGCTATGCCCATGGCAAGCACCCCCGCCTGCTCGCCGAAGATGCATCCTATCAGTGCGCTTGCCAGAACGGAAACCACCAGATAGAACGAGGCCACCGCATAGACAACAAGCACTAACGATCCATCATGCTGTTCCATTCCTGCCTCTTTCCGTATCGGTGATCATGACGGCCGACAAAACAATGGAACGAACTGCGGAGGGGCCAGGCAGCGAGCGCCGCCCGCGGCGCAAAATCGTCCGCACAGCGCAATGCCGCTCCTTACCGCCGGGATTTTCCTCCAGGCACATGCCGTTGCAACCTATACACTGTCACGACAAATCGTTTACAAGGAGAAACGGTCAAACGAGAACAAGGGACGCACTATGAACGATTGCACCGAAAGCTACGAAAAGGGCCGTACTTTTACCCCCGAAAGCAACGAAAAGGAGCGCACCGCCGCCAGAAGTCGAGAGCACAACGGGTTCCCCCTCGCTTCATTCGCCCATGCGGATATCCGGCCCGGCGCTCCCGACATGATCGAGGGCGTGATTTTCGACCTTGACGGCACGCTTCTCGACTCTATGCCTTGGTGGGAGAACCTTGGCGAAAACTACCTGATTTCGCGCGGGAAGACGCCCGCGCACGACATACGCCACCACTTCAAGAGACTCACGCTTGAAGGCTCCGCCCGATACATGAAAGAAGAGTACGGCCTCGAAGAGTCCATTGCAGAGATTTCCGCAGGCATTCTGGCCGGAATCGAACACGCCTATCGTGACTCCATCCCCTTGAAGCCCGGAGTTATCGAGATGCTCGAAGCATTCTCTCGGTCGGGGGTACGCATGTGCGTGGCAACAGCCACGGAGCATCATTGCGCCCAGGCTGCGCTGGAAAGACTTGAGGTCCTGCATTATTTCTCAGCTGTTTTCACTTGCAGCGAAGTGGGGGCGAGCAAAACCGAACCGCTTATCTTCGACATATCGCTTGCGCATTTGGAAACACCATGTGAAACAACATTCGTCATGGAAGATTCGCTCCACGCCATAGAAACGGCACGCAGGGCCGGCTTTCCGACCATCGCCGTGCACGAAGCAGCATCGGCAAGCGACGAAGCGGCAATCAGGCACATTGCGGATGTGTATCTGGATTCGTTCGGACTGAAGCGCTAGCACCTTTCCCTCAACACGCAAAAGCCCCGAACCGTCCGCCTTGCTTCTCTCGAAGCGAAAGACAGACGACTCGGGGCCAAGAGCTTGCCGCACGCGAAGGGGAGGGAACGCGCGGCAATACATCGTGAAAAGTCGGCAAGGAGAGGTGGTGCTTCAAAGAACGGAAGCACCGAAATACCCTACTGCGTTAAGGCGCCATGCACCGCCATGGACGAATTGCTTCATCACATTGCCGTACGAAGGCACCCGCAACGTCATCGTCGGCTATTTCGCAGCCAGAGCGCGACCAACCACGTAGCCCTGCGTATGGCAGCGACCAAGCGAAAGGCCAGGAAGATCCATCGGGTAGTCGGGGCTTCCGAAGAAGTTGCCCGCGCAGTTGCCAATGGCGTAAAGGCCTTCGATCGGATTACCCTCGGCATCAAGAACATTCATTTCCTCGTTCACGTTCACGCCATGCACGATTGCGGAAAGACGAATGTGACGATGGATGCCGTAGAAAGGTGCCTGCTTGATAGGCTTGAGCCATTTTGCCTCTTTGCCCATGTCGGAATCTACGCCGGCATCGACAAGCTCGTTGTAGCGCTTCACCGTCTCGGCGAAAGCAGCTACATCGGTAAGGCCGAGCTTTTCGCCAAGTTCCTCGATGGTGTCTGCCTTAAACGTCGCAATGAGGTCTTCGTACACGCCCGTCTTCTCGCCCTCTTCTTCAGGCATGTAGGCCTTCAGAGCTTCAGGGTCATAGAGCTTGCCGGGCCAGTCGGCGCAGTCGGTCATGTAGTTGCTATCGAAGACCTGCGTGTAGTAGCCCTCGTCTTGCGGGCCGGTAAGGAAGTTGCCCATATAGGCCATTGCAGAACGAGATTCGTTGCAGAAACGCGTGCCGTCGTTTTTCACGCAGAGGAATGGCATGTCGGCCATGGAGCCAGGACCAGCGTCGAAGTCGTGCTGGACCTTAGAGCCGCATACCGGCTCCATGCGAGCGCCCGCCCACACCATCATCTTCTGACCGTCACCCGTCTTGTTGTTCTGCTTACGAGCAATATTGGCCATATCGGGATTGTAGTAGGCCATCATTTCGTCGTCATTGGTGTAGTCGCCCGTGGCAATTACGACGCCCTTGGAACCGTTGAACTGAACGTGGCCATTATCGGTATCGCAAATCACGCCGATAACCTTGCCGGAGTCATCTTTGACGAGCTG
>USEQ01000022.1 GCA_900553655.1 uncultured Slackia sp.
ATGTGGGCATAGCGATCGGCGCCGGCACGGACATCGCCATGGACGCTGCCGATATGGTGCTGATGCGCAGCGACTTGTTGGATGTGGCTCGTGCCGTCCAGCTTTCGCGTGCAACCATGCGCATCATCAAGCAGAACCTGTTCTGGGCGCTGATATACAACGCCGCCTGCATTCCCGTTGCCGACGGCGCATTGGCCTGGGCGGGCGTTACGCTCAACCCTATGATCGCCGCCGCGGCCATGAGTTTAAGCTCGGTGTGCGTGGTGAGCAATGCGCTTCGTTTGCGCAGGTGGAAGCCGACGGAGTATTCGGCGAATCATGAAGCTGAAGTCGACGGTGCGTTAGGCCGTTGTCAAGACGATGGGTGCAGTAAAGACGACGAGAAGGAGAATCTCATGGAAAAGACGCTGCATGTCGAGGGAATGATGTGTCCCCGTTGCGTGGCCCACGTGAAAAAGGCGCTTGAAGAGGTGCCGGGTGTCGAGCGTGTCGATGTCGATCTGGATGCGAAGCGCGCCGTGGTGACGCTCTCTGAAGACGTTGCCGACGAAGTGCTTGTTGAAGCCGTGGTGAAGGAAGACTACGAAGCCTCGATGGAGGCGTAGGCCTTCTGTCTGCGATTCATAAGTTCGCATTAGGCAATGCGCCTCGAAGCACAAAGGGTATCGATACATCGGCAGCGACGTTTTGGAGTATGCTCGAAAGAACGAATGGAGCAATGGGCTCAAAAGATGCGGGCTGCTGACGCTGCGTTGCAAGCAGAACCTGACGAGACGCGGGGGAGGACTCATGGGAAACGATTCCGAACGCATGATGATGCAGATGATGGCGAACATGATGGCAGGCAAGCGGGACGAAGAACCCGAGAGCTGCTCTTCATGCAGGATTGACTTCTTCGAGCGTGAAAACGCCGTGGACAATCAGGCAGAAGGCGTGTTTTCGCGCATGATTTTCAAGGGCTGCTTCGCTATTGACGGGTATGTGATTCAGAGCGCCGAGGGCGAGCCCGTGGAATCGGGGCTCGGCGCCGATTTCGACGAGGCGAACGGCCCCACGGCAGCATGGGTATGGTTCTGCCGTCCCGCCAACGATGCGGTGAAGGAGAAGTTCGAAGAATTCTTCGGCGGGTCTTTCGACGAGGGCGGCCAGCGTATGGATATCTCTGCCGAAAAATTCGTTGCATTCTCCGATTCCAAATCGTGGGGCTCTTACGAAGAGGCGTTTGGCGGCGCCTTCGGCGAAGACGAAGAAGATGCGCTTTGGTAGAACGAGCCGCCAGGGTAGAACGAGCCGCTCTGCTAGGGCGACTCGCCTTGACGTGACGATCCGCTAGGGACTCGTCTATTTCGCTGGTTTCCTACGGAAGAGCGTGACCATAACAATTCCGAGGGCCACGGCCGCAACGGCGGCGGGTCCCGCCACGAACGGCAAAGCGGCCATCAGGTCGCTTTGTTGCTCCTGGTCTTCCTCTGGGCCTTCGAGGATTTCGAAGGTTGCATGCTGCTGCCCGGTGCAGTTGCCTATTCCTGCCACGACGAGCATGGCGGTGCCTTCCTCCACGTTGTCTTCGTAAGAGACTGTGTAGTCGACGTCTTCGACGAGGGTCTTTCCTTCGAGCTCGACAGTGGGTGCGGGGCAGAGGGGCTCCCCGGTCTCGGTCTGGTCGGCAATGACGTCGATGGTGGCGTAGGCAAGATCCCCGGGAAGAATGGTGAATCCGGTCTCTATGGTTCCGCCGTACGCTCCTTTGCCAGTGATGGTCACGGACACGGTGCCGGGGTTTATGTTGTCGCCTTCGAAGGCTACGTCGAAGTCTTTGCCTTCGCGCAGCGCCTTGTTCTCGAGTTTCAGCGTGATGGTGGGTTCGACGGGGTTTCCGTCGTACATGACGTCCTGCAGCCCTTGGACGCGCGCGCTGCTGATATCGATGCTGCCCGTGACCCCGCGTGCTTTCTGGAGGTTTTCGTAAGTGAGCAACATGGGGCTGAGCTCGTTGCGAAGAGCCTCGGCTGCCCCGTCGATGCCAGAACGGCCTTGCGCGTCGGTCGCGAAGGCGGAGGAGGGAACCCCCGCGAACAATGCGGCCGCGACAGCGAATGCTAGCAGCGCATGTCCTTTTTGCATGGGTTCTCCTTTGGTAGGACGTTGGGCAGTTGCGACGGCGTACTCGGTTGTGCGCTCAGCGCGCGATGCTCGGCGCGCTCGTGAGTTCAAGGGCCTGGCGATTTCGCCACCCGTATGATTTGCTTGCTCGCCGACTCTCATGGCTCTTGCGAGCATGCCCGATTATAATCCAGGCATGTCGAGATTGAACTCTACACAGCAGAAGTCCATGGCTGCCGCCATTGTTTTGGTGGTCGGCGTGTTGCTGTCGTATGCCAGCGGAAAGGCGTTCATGCCCTCCGAGGTGTTGACAGACCAGGTGCTTTCCAACATCCATCATGCCGAACGGCAAGCGGCGACGCTTGCTCCGGGGGACGAGGTTGCTTCTCTCGGGCTGCGGCATACGGTTCCTACGGCGCTTGAAGAGGCGGTGCTGGTGGACGTAGTCGATGGTGATTCGATACGTGTGTTGGTTGGCGGCAAGGAAAAGACCGTCAGGATGATCGGTATCAACGCACCCGAGGTGGGCGGCGATACTCCGGAGGAAAACACGGCCGAAGGCGCCCAGGCTGCAAACCACCTTCGCATGATTCTTCATGTAGGCGATGTGGTGTATCTGCAGAAAGACACCACGGACAGCGCGAAGGACGGCCAGCTGCTTCGTTTCGTCTGGATTGCGAAGCCGACAAGCTTCACGGACGTCAACGAAGTTCGCGCTAAAATGCTCAATGCGAAAATGCTGGTGGAAGGCTACGGCGTCGCTCACAAAGACAAGCCGAACGACGCGTACTTCACCATCTTCAAAGCATCGCAACTCGAGGCCTACCATACCGATAAGGGGCTCTGGGCGGATGGTGCCGACTGGTCTTATGCGATTTAGCGTGTGTGCTGCATTCGTATCGCCCGCCAGGACGGCAATCCGAAGCGAAGCAAAGCAAGGCAAGAGGAGGATTCATGTACTCATACAAAACGCGCGGGACGTGCTCTCGCTCTATCCAGTTCGATGTCGTTGACGGCGTTGTGCGCGACGTCTGCTTCGAGGGCGGCTGCAATGGAAACCTGAAAGGCATCGGCAAGCTCGTGGAGGGCATGCCGGCGCAGCGCGTCGTCGAACTGCTCGAGGGAACGTCATGCGGACCGCGCTCTACGAGCTGCCCCGACCAGCTTGCCCAAGCCTTGAAGCTCGCGTTGGAGAATCAAAAAGAGCTTGCGGAAAAGTAGGCTGCTTCGGTCGAATTGTTCTTGATGACGGGCGTTTACTGTGTATCATTCACGGTAAAGCGCGCATTACGTAAGCAGGCTGTTTGTAAAACGAACGGTATCCTGGGCGCTGATGCTTTTCTTGGCGAACCGGTGTGCTGCGCGTCTCATTGTTGGAGGCAAACAAGGAGGTTCGGTATGAAGCAGGAAAACAGGAGGGGCAAAGCTCTTTCCGTCGTAATGTCGGCAACGCTTGCGGCAACGTTCGGTGTGCCGGCGTTGGCCGTGGCGGACGAGGCGGTGTCTACGCCTGCGGCTATTGAGCAGTCTGTGGCGAGCGATGGCGTTCAGCAGGGCGCTCTCGCGGCTGCTCCGACGGAGCAGAAGGCCTTGCAGGCTCAGGCAGAAGGCCAAGGTGCCATCAAAGTCGGAGAAACGTCTTACCCGACTTTGCAAGAAGCCGTCGATGCCGTGTCTGCCGGAACGGCTTCTGGCAAGATCGTTACCCTGACGGGCAATGTTTCTGGCAATGGTGTAGTGGTCAAGAGCGGCACGGATTTCACGCTTGACCTTGGAGGATTTACCTATACGGTGGATGGAAGCACTGTCGGATCGACGGGAACCGAAACGAATGGGTTCCAGCTTCTCCAGGATAGCAACATCACGTTCAGGAACGGGACTATCAAGTCTGATAAAGCTCTGATTTTGATTCAGAATTACAGCAACCTGACTCTCGAGGGCGTGTCTCTCGAGGGCGGTAAGCGTACTCAGTACACGCTGTCCAACAATAACGGCAATACGGTGATCGGCGCGGGCACGAATGTAAAAGCCGGCCAGGCCGCTCCCAAGGTCGCATTCGATGTGTGCGGATTTTCATCGTACAAGCAGGTTGGTGTGACGGTTTCTCCCGATGCCGGCGCTATTGTCGGAGCGATTGAGCTTTCTTCCGGAAACGATGCCGACCTTTCCCTCTCGATTAACGGCGGCGACCTCTCTGCGGCCAGCTTGAGTGTTGCATCCGGTGGCAACAAGGTGAAGGTCGAAAAGAGCGAGAACGTGGCGCTTCCCGCCCCTGACGGACATCAGTGGGTGGACGGCGGTTTGGTCGCGGTTGGCAACAACGTTGCTGCGATTAAAAATGCAGACGGCTCCGTTGTAGGATACGAAAGCGTTTCCGAGGCAATCGAGAAAGCGTCGGACGGCACGGTTGTGTTCATGCTTGCCGATGTCGAAGAAGACGTGGCTATTCCCGAGGGTAAAACCGTCTCCATCGATCTTTCGGGTAAAAAGATTGCCAACCTGACAGGCAATACCATTACGGTTGGCGCGGGCGCCAATTTCTCCGTTGTCGATTCCGTCGGCGGCGGCGTTGTGGACAATGCGACGCACGGTAAAGCGGCCCTTTCCATCGAGGAGGGTGCCGAGGTTGTGCTGAACGGCGGAACGTTCGAGCGCTCGAAAGAGGCCGGAACCGCCTCGGGCGCAAACGGCAACTCCTACTACACGATTCTTAATAAGGGCGATCTTGAAATCAACGGCGGCACTACGGTGAAGCTGCTGCTGGCAGACGGCTCTCCCGCCGGTTTCTCGAGCGTCATAGCCAACGGCTGGTATTCGGGTGCGCCGAGCACGCCTGGCTATACGGCGCAGCTTACGATGAACGGCGGCGTAGTCGAGGGCGGAAAATACCTCAAAAACGATTCCTATGGAACGATGACCATCAATGGCGGAGAGGTTAAGAACGGAGCTGAAGCGTCTATCCTCAACTGGAACGAGCTGACCATCACTGGCGGAACGCTCGATCCTTCCGACGCCGCGAATGGCGTTGTATTCAACGTAAAGGCCGGAGACCCCGAACAGGGCAAGACCGTTGTTCTTGGGGGAACTTTTGTGACCACGGGTGATCAAGAGGTCATCTTTACAAGCGATGACGCCAATAGGTCGGAGAATGCTGAGGTGTCCGGAGGCGTATTCGAGGGCAATCCTCCTGCAGATGAATACATCGCCCCTGGCTTTGGATTTGAAAAGCAGGAGGACGGTTCTTTCGGAATCGTTGCTGCTAAGCTTTTGGCAAAGGATTCCGTTATCGACGGCGTGTATTCCTACGACGTAAAGGGCGGCAAGGCTGCCGCGCTCGCTGAGAGCGACCTGCTTGCTCTTGTCGAGATGAATGTCGAGCAAGGCTATACGGTGAAGGTGGACACGAAGCATCTTGCGGAACTGAACAAGGCAGTAGGCGCTGCCGATACGAGCAAAACGTTCGACTTCGTTTTCACCGCGGTTAAAGACGGAGCAGCCGAAGGAGACGAGAGCGGGGTCGATCCCCTGACCGTTACGGTGAAGCTTTCCGACTCTGCTGCCGGATCTGGCTCCGAAGGGGGATCGACTGCTGGTAATGCGGGCGGTAATTCCTCTGGCAATACGAACCAGTCCGTGAAGGCCGATGGCTCGAAGAACTCTGCAACGTTCGCTAAGACGAACGACGCATCCCATATCGCGGTTGCCGCAGTCGCGCTGACTGGCGTTGCGGCCGCGGGTGCCGCCGCCGCTGCGACGCGTAAGCGTCGCGAAGAGTAGCGGCTTCGCTGAAAAGGCGAGGTCGTTGGAATCGGGGGATTGGTACTGCCCTTGAGAAGACGACGCAGCGTCTTCGTCCTAACGTTTAATGGCCCCCATCGCGGATGGGCGCATACAAAAAGGCTCCGACGAATCGGAGCCTTTTTGCTGTCCGTTTTCGGGGTCTTTCGAAGATGACACAGCAATTTCTAAATAAATCCGCACCTAAGGGGGCGCTTCGTCGTTAAAGAGGATAGGAGGTGAGAAACGTTTGAAAGCAGAAAGCGTAGCGCTCGATGAAAAAGCGATACGGCTCGTTGTCGAGAAACATTACGAAGACGTGCTGGCGTACTGCAGGCGCCATGCTCCTGCGTCTTCAGCCGAGGACCTAACGCAGGAGACGTTTCTTCGGTTCGTTCGTCGTGCCGAAGCGTATGACGAACGGGGCAAGCCCCTTGCGCTGCTTTTGACCATAGCGCGCAATGCGTGCATCGATGCGGCGCGATCGGCCAGTCGGGCACCGAGTTTTGTCGAACTTGGCGAAGGCCATGAGCCGTCGCAGAGCGATTCGTATGCCGTAGAGCTGGAGTCGGCCCTGTTCGCATTGCCGCCTGACGAGCGGGAGGCGCTCGAGTTGCGCTTCGACCAGGGGCTCGGCGTGGCAGAGGCGGCTTCGGTCATGGGGATATCGCGCTTTGCGATGAATAGACTGCTCAAACGTGCGCTCGCGCATGCGCGCAGCGCTCTTGCCTCGGAATCGAAAGGGAGGTCGAAGTGAAAACCCTCGAAGACGACCTGAAAGCGTACTACCGCTCTTGTCGCGTTTCTGCGGATCCGTCGGCGAAGGCGGCCGTGGCGGACTTGGCTGCTGACGAATGGGGGAAAGCTCGTGCAGAGCGAGGGCTTTTGTCGGGTGGAGATAGTTCGCTCTTCGGCAATGAGGCCTTCGGCCGTCGCGTGACGACTTACGTTGCGTTCGTGGCGGGCCAGGCGCGCTTCATGGGCGTTCGCTCATGGCTGCTGCAGGTGGCTGTCGTGGCGCTTGTCGCCCTGGTCGCCTGGATAGACCCCTTCGGGACCACCGGTCTTTTCGCCTGTCTTGCGGGAACGGCCATCGCTGCGTGCGGCATGCCCGACGTGCTTGCCTCGCGCATGTACGGCCTTGTCGAGCTCGAACGGTCGTGCATGTTCGATGCGCGCTCCGTGGCATCTGCCCGCATGGTGGTGCTCGCCTGCGCAAACGCTGTGGCGCTGTTCGTCTTGTCGTGCCTCATTGCCGGAGACGGCGGAACCGCCCTGACCGTTGCCCAGATTTTCGCGCCGTACTTTATCACGGTGGGCGGGTGCCTTGCGGCGGCTCGTCGCATGAGCGCGCTCGGGGCGCTTGTCGCTTCGATGGCTTGGGCGTCGATCGTCGTTGCCGTGGCGTACGTTGCTGCGGTCAAATTGCCCTGGGTTTACGAACTGGCTTCCTGGTGGATATGGGCGGTCGTCGTTGTTGCGGCGATTGCATGGGCGCTTTTCGAGGTGCGCCGGTGGCTTTCCGACACGCGGATCTCTCTTGGAGTTCTCGCTTTCGATTCCGTGTACATAAATCGATGAGCTTAACAGTATCGACGTAGCTTTAGATGATGAAGGAGGAAACCATGGAGCTTTCTCTTGAGCGGGTGACAAGGAGCTTTGGGCGGAAAGCGGCGGTGGCGGATGTTTCCGCTGTGCTCAAACCGGGAATCTACGGTTTGCTCGGAGCGAACGGCGCGGGAAAGACCACGCTTATGCGCATGGTGTGCGACGTCTTGCGACCAACGAGCGGGTGCATTGCCTACGATGGCATTGGCATCGCTTCGATGGGAGAGGAGTACCGCGCGCTACTGGGGTATTTGCCTCAGGATTTCGGCTATTATCCCGATTTCACGGCGATGGATTTCATGCTTTATATGGCGGCCCTCAAGGGCGTGCCTCGTCGCCAGGCGCGCTCCCGTTGCGCTGATCTGCTGGACGAAGTGGGGCTGGCGGAGCATGCGAAAGCTAAAGTTCGCACGTTTTCGGGCGGTATGAAGCAGCGTTTGGGAATTGCCCAGGCCGTGCTGAACGATCCAGAGATATTGGTTCTCGACGAACCGACGGCGGGCCTCGACCCTAAAGAGCGCGTGCGTTTTCGCAACCTGATATCGGGGTTCTCGCAAGACAAGATCGTGCTGCTTTCCACGCATATTGTGTCGGATGTCGAATACATTGCCGACGAGGTTCTTCTCATGAAGGGCGGGGCATTCGTTATGCGCGGCGCTCCCGAATCGGTTGTTGCTTCCGTCGCAGGGAAGGTGTGGGAATGCCGCGCGTCGGCGCAGGACGCCGCCCGCATGGCAGAAGAGCTGTGCGCAAGCAATGTGCATTACGCGTCGGACGGGGCGGCTGTCGTCCGCGTTGTGTCGGACGAAGCGCCCGCCGAAGAAGCGCGTTCTGTCGAGCCGACGCTGGAGGATCTGTACCTCTATACGTTCAAGGAGGGAAGGTAGCATGTTCGACCTGGTGAAATTCGAGTTGAAGAAAATCATCGCGCGCCCATCTACGCGCTACACCTGTCTGGCCGTTGCCCTTGTGCTCTGCGCCATCATGGCTCTGAACGTACTCCAGGCCAAGACGACGAGCAATACCGAAGAAATCCTGAGCGGCTTCGACGCCATTCACCAAAGGCAGACGGCTGCCGCGGAACATGCGGGCGTGTTGAGCGGTGAGCGCATTGCCGAGGAAGTGGCGGCCTATTACGATTTGGCCTTTTCCGAGCTTGACCCCCAAGAGGTCGCGTCGATGAGCAACGCGGCTGCATACGATGCGGTTTCTTCGGCGTATGACGACGAGACACGGAGCGAGCTGTATGGTGCGGGGTATTACCCCTGGCTTTTTTCGGCATGGAATTCAGGCGGCAAAGAGCCCATCCAGGTGTCGGCGCTTTTGGGTCCCGATCCCGAGGTTTCTTTTTACGATGCGCTTGACGAAAGGGTCCAGGCGGCTCTCGACGACGGGCAAGGGGGGTCGTGGACTTACTCTGATGCTGAGCGTGCATTTTGGACGAACAAGCAGCAGCAGGTGGCGGAGCCGCTTTCGTACGGTTACGCAGGCGGATGGGAAAACATCATGGACTGCATAGCGTTCGCTGCGTTTGCGATGATTGCCGTATGTGTGGGCCTGGCCCCTATGTTCGCGGGAGAGTATCGCGAACGCACCGATAGCGTGCTGCTTGCATCGCGCTATGGCAGGACGAAACTTATCGGCGCGAAGCTCATGGCCTCGTTCGTGTTTGCAACGGCGGTGTTTGCGGTATGTGCGGTTATTATCTGCGGCGTTTCTCTTGGGGCATATGGGGCGGGAGGCGGCGACTTGCCTGCTCAGGTGATGGCGCTTTCGTCGCCGTATGCGCTTACGATGGCGCAGTGCACAGGGGTCATGGTGGGGCTTGCATACCTGATGACGCTGGGGTTCGCGGCCTTGACGCTTCTGTCGTCGTCGGTACTTCGCTCGGTGCTGTCCATCTTTGCGATCGACGTTGCGTTGGTGCTGTTGACAGGTATGATTCCTACGGGCGGACTGGGAGTTCTCACGCATCTGGTTGCTCTTTTCCCGACATCCGGTCTGGCCGCGCCCACCATGTTCTGGTGCTATATGTCGTATCCGTTCGGCGGCCTGGTGCTCGATCAGGCTACCATGATCGCGGTTGTTTACGGTATTGCGATGGCCGTATGCGTGCCGTTTGCTGCCTGGGCGTTTCGTCGGCATGAGGTGGCGTAGGCACGGCCGGTGCGAACGGTTCGCCATGCGGCTCCTTCCCGAAAACTGCCGCTGATGAGTCTCGGCGGCACAGCCCGCGTCTTCTGCGCATACGCTTGCCTTCGGTGCGGCACAATGACGGATAATGGCTAAAATGCACTTGACCGATACAAAGGA
>USEQ01000023.1 GCA_900553655.1 uncultured Slackia sp.
CGTAATCGTCCTCCTTGGTCTGGCTGGATTCACGTTCCAGCAGGAAATCAACTTGCTCGGTAGCGCGGTGCTTGGAAAGGAAGGTGCGGGCCTCATTGGGGAACAAGGCATACATAAGCACATCTTCCTCGGACGTGGCGAGATCGCCGATTTCGTCTTTGACCTGCTCGAATGTTGTAGTGGCCAAAGAAGCGGGCGCAACGTCGGGAGGAAGTACGTCCGCATTGCCGACGACTTTCTTGTAAATCTCGGGAGAGATGGGGCCCGGGGCCTTGCCGTAGTAGCCGCACAGGTAATCCTTCATCTCCTTGGAGACAACGCTCCAACGAGAGCCCGTGAGCACGTTGAACACGGCCTGCGTGCCGACGATCTGACTCATGGGGGTGACCAGCGGCGGATAGCCGACTTCGGCGCGAACGCGCGGAATTTCGCGCATGACCTCGTCCAAACGGTCGGATGCATTCTGGATTTCCAGCTGGGAAACCAGGTTGGACATCATGCCGCCGGGAACCTGATGCGAGTACACCTTCATATGGGTGAGAGAGGAAACGCCGCGCTTGTAATGGCCGCGCTTGCGCACTTCCTCCCAGTAATCGGCAATCTCGAACAAAAGATCGAGGTCGTAGCCGGTGTCGTAGCGGCTTTCCTGAAGCGCCGCCACAATGGTCTCGACCGCAGGATGGCTGTTGCCGAAAGAAAGCGGAGCGGAAGCGGTATCCGCGATAGCCGCGCCTGCCTCGGCGGCCTTGATGATGTTCATGGGGGCCATGCCGCCCACATAATGGCAATGGACATGCACCGGAAGACCGATTTCAGCGTTGAACGCCTTGACCAAGCGCTCGGTACGATACGGCGTGAGCATGCCCGCCATGTCCTTGATGGCGATGGAATCTGCGCCGAGGTCTTTGAGCTGCTGACCGTATTCCAGATAACCATCCAGAGTATGCACGGGAGAAACCGTGTAGGAAATAGCAGGTTCGAACCAGCCACCGCATGCCTTGATGGCCTCGGCGTTATCGATCACGTTACGAATATCGTTCAAAGCGTCAAAGACGCGAAACACCTGGATGCCGTTTTTCTTCGCGCATGCGATGAAGTGGTTCACGATGTCTTTGGAGTAATGCTTGTAGCCCACCAGGTTCTGGCCGCGCGAAAGCATAGCGAGGTCGGTATTGGGCATATGCGCCTTGATGGAACGCAGACGCTCCCAAGGATTCTCATCCAAAAACCTCAGGCACGTATCAAACGTGGCACCGCCCCAGGCCTCGACCGCCCAATAGCCCACCTTGTCCATCTTGGGCAGAATGGGCAGCATATCGCCGAGCTGCATACGGGTAGCCCAAAGGCTTTGCTGGCCGTCGCGGATGGTGGTATCCATCAGTTGCAAACCTGGCATGCTTCACCTCTCCATCTCCGAAACGCCTCCGTACAGAGAGCGTTTTGCGTAACTTATTTTTCACGTAGATATACAGCTAGTGAATTATATACGTTTCATAGGACCAGAAATCTTTGATGAGCATCGTTTTCTGGTAAACGTACGCTTTAATGCACTAAAGCACTATATCGTTCGAATGCTACGTTGTCGAGAATGTACCTTCCAGGTTGCCGAAGCGTTACAGTAGAGAAACGTCAGCGATCGGCCCCTTCGACCATGCGCATGAGTTCCTGCTGCGTGTGGACGTCAAGCTTGCGATAGATGTGGCGAATATGGGTTTTCGCAGTTCCTTCAGCAATATAAAGCTTCTCTTGAATTGCCGCCGAATTATACCCTTTTGCAAGCAGGAATAGCACATCGGTCTCTCGACGGGAGAGCAGATAGCGATTGGCTATGGCCTCGCAGTTCTCCTTAAACCACCTTTTCGAGAAACCCGAAGAAATCTCCGCAGCCGAAGAAGCGTCCCCCTTTCTTTCTCCCCTCAGCAGACGAGTCGCCCGCGCCCCTTCAAGCGCGGCGGTAACACCGGGGGCATCGAAAGCTCCCGCTGCCGCCGCATTTACAAGAGGACACGAAACAATAAGCTTCTGCATGCCTCGCTCGCTTGGCAGCATGGCATGGCCAACGACCACCAGCATG
Source organism: uncultured Slackia sp. (assembly GCA_900553655.1). GTDB lineage: Bacteria > Actinomycetota > Coriobacteriia > Coriobacteriales > Eggerthellaceae > Slackia. The sequence goes on from USEQ01000023.1 coordinate 2,075, forward strand.
AGCACCACGGCAGAAATGCTCGCCCCCTGGAAAGAATCCATGGAATAGACCTGCTCGAAAAGCAGCGGTGCACACATTCCGGCGAACACAAGAAGCGCAAGCACGCCCCTGCCGAACCCGAAAACGAACAAAGGCGAAAGACGGAATTGCTGTGACAACACACCGAAATACGACCACATAAGCGCCTCGAAGCAAAGATACGCCGTCAGCACGACGAAGCTGCCCAAGGTGATTTCTCCGAAAAACGTCTGAGGCAAGAACAGAAGCGCCAGGGCGACCACAGGCACGATGATGCGAAAGAGACCCGTCCAAGGCGCATCATCGTCAAGTAGAAACGCAGACGCGAGCACTAGAAACGCAGCGCATGCCGACGCAAGCAAAATGGCGAATTCAGACCCAAGCGTAACAGAAGGAACGATTGCCTGCAGAGAGGCAGAACGCAACGCCCCTAGCGCAAAGCCCAGCAAGGCAACCGGCACGCAGAAGGCAAGCAGGAATCGACCCCTTTTGACGGGAAGCGGATTGAAAGCGGGCAGTTCTCCACGCTCATAAAACGGCGTAGGCAGCTTGCAACGCAAGACGGCCAGCTCAAGCAGCGGCAATGCGGCAACAACAAACCCCGCAACACCGACGGGAGCGTTGTGGATCACGAACGCATAGAGCGCCATGGCGAAAACCGTGGCAACGGCGGTATCGAGAACGATGGAAAGCCCGTCGCAGCGCGCAAACGCTATACCCCAAGAAAGAATGAGGGCGGCCGACCCGAGTCCCGTAAGAACACCGGCGACAATCCCCAGAAAAGCCGAGCCTGAAAGCAAAGCCGCAAGCGTGCCCATGACCATGAGCGCGGCCCCGATGACGGAAAAACGACGAGACGTGTAGAAGTTCAAATAACGCTGGTCGGTAGCGCCGGCGAACATGAGGAAAAGAGCATAAACCACCACAGAGGCAGCCATCATGGGGGAAACGCTCACATTAGAACCCAAAAAATCGCTTACAGGCATGACGCTTACGCCGAAAATCCTCTGCGGAGAAAACATCGTGGCGAACACCCATGCCTGATGCAGACCGTAGCCAATGCAAAGCAGGCTCAGCTCGCCAAAAGAATTCTCTTCACCGTAATCGGCCCTCAGCGTAATACGCGGAATGACGACTCCCACGATCTGCTCCCCCCCTTCGATTTGAAGGCAAGGATACCACGGCGACACGCATAGGAAAGCCCCCGTTCCGAACAACGAAGAACCACCGAGATACGAAGGCAAGAAACACCAGATGAAAGGGGTACACAACCCTTGAGAATCGCAAAATCATCCCCAAAGGATTACCCGGCAGAGAGCTGCTGGCCACCCGCTCTCTGCCGGGAAGGCGTTACTGGAGCGTGAACACCACGCTGTCGAAGCGCTCAAGAGGCGTAGATTCGCCCTCGGTGCCTTCGGTATCGAAGGCCGTCTGCGTTCCGACATTTTGAGAGCCCGCATCATAGACCACGCACGTCCACGCCTTATCGCCTAGATAGTCTCCCAAAGACGCATAACCGTAGTCGTGAATTGCCTCAAGACCGTTTTGATTCTCGCTCGACACAATCATCTCGGTCAGACAATCGGCAGCAGTCGCGCCGGCCGGAACCATGATGAGGTCGGCGTAGACGCCGCCGCCTTGAGCGGTCGCATCGACGGTGCAGCTCACTTCGATAACGCCCTTGCCGCCTTCGGCGGCCACGTGCTCTTCGCCGTGCACGTAGTAAAACGCGTACGCAGCGGGAGCTGCGACCAACGACGCGCACAAGCACGCCGCCGCCGCAAGTGCAAGAACACGTTTCTTGCACGCTTTCACGTTTTCCATAAGAGCTTCCTTTCCAACGGAACCTCCGCTCTTCGCAACGTGGGACGAGTATTGCATCGTATCTCGCACGGGTCAACGGTCGAAAAGGCAGTTAGACACAAAGGTATGACGGATATCCCGCATTTAACCCTCGGGGGATGATGGGAGGCTGCCAGGCTTTCTTATACTCGAAGTGCAAATACAGGAGCCAACAAAGGAGGTACGATGTCTAGCTTCTCCGTGGACGACGCCTTTGATCCGTTCGAGGAGTTCGACCCGCTTGCCGCCGATGACGAAAAAATCGACCAGCAGGACATGGACGACGACAATCCGCTCGACACGGTGGACTTCCCCACCGTTCGTAATATGCCGGAGTCTATGCAAAGCAACGGAGTCTATACGCCCGAACGCCAAGGCAGCGCACAAGAAGCGCTCCTTGCCCTCATGGACCGCAATCCCGCACGACGACCCGTCATGCTAGCCATGCTCGACTACTGCGCAGAAGGCGCGCACGCAAGCGCGCTTTCCGAATACGTCGACGGTCTGCAGCAGGACAACCGCTCAGTCTACGCCCCCATGACGCTTGCCCGCATGCTCGAACGAGCAGGAGGGCTTGTGCTCGACATGCCGGAAACCACCGAACAGCACGAAAGCATCGAAGAAAATGTCGAGTACCTCAAAATCAAAGAGCACGTCGACCCCGTATGGACGACGACGGAGGCAGGAAAAAACGTGTTCGCCGAGCTTTCCCAGGGCGAGGCTTTTCGCGATATCGTGCTTAACCGCGATTCGAAATATCTCGAAGTCTACCAGGCCGTCATGCAAGCGCTACACGAAAATCCCTGTGGAAAAAGCGAGATAGACGAGCTTGTAGACAGCTTCCCCATCGTTGCCGAGCCGCGTCGTTTCGGCGGCCATTTCATCGACATCCTTGAACGCGTCGACGCCATCGCATGGAAAGACGGCGCCTGGACGCTCAGCGGACTCGGAGAAAAAATGCTCCAAGAATTCTAGACACGACAGGAGTTCACCATGCCTCAAGAATATAAAGAACTACACGATCTCATGGTCGACCGCGCGCACACCTACGGCATGCTCGCGCGTCTTTTTCGCATCGAGGTCGATCGGGAAACCCTTCGAGAGCTTCAAGGAATGCGTTTTCCGACTGCCACGGGATCTGCGGCGGTCGACGATGGATACCGCATGCTTTTCGACTATCTAAAAACCGCCTGGGAAGACAGCATCACCGAACTTGCTATCGACTATGTACGCACGTTCATCGGCCATGGCGTCAACGGCTATTCCGCTGCTTACCCCTTTGAAAGCGTCTATACCAGCGAACGTCGTCTGCTTATGCAAGAAGCGCGTGCGGAAGTTTTGGCAACCCTGCGCGAGAACAATCTCAAACGCGGATCTTGGAACGAGGGCGAAGACCACATTGCTCTTGAACTCGAGTTCATACAGCGCTTGAGCTTGCGATGCGCAGACGCTTTGGCGGCATGCGACGAAGACGAGGCAATCCACCAGCTCTCCGTCCAGCATACGTTCATGAAAGACCACCTCATGAACTGGATTCCCATGTTTGTCATGGACATGCTCAAGTTCTCCAAAACCGGCTTCTATAAAGGTCTCGGCACCCTTTTGTGGGGATATGTCGAATTCGACGAAGGCATTGTCTCCGAGTTGCTTGAAGGCGTCCAGGCGGACGCGGCATAGCCATTCCCTTGTACGAAGCACCCCTCCTTCGTACGGCCTTTCTAATAAAGCCCCCTGTTTTGAGGCCCGCTTTCCCCGCTGGTCCCCAAAACAGGGGGCTTGCTCGTTTTTCCCGATGCATACACACAAAAAGCCGTCGCACGAACCGAAATCGAACTGCGCCCTTTGGAAGTCAAGGAATGCAGCCCGAATCGTGCGACGGCTTCTCGCAAGAAAGCTTTACAACAATGCTAGTTCAAGCCGAGCTGAGCAAGAAGAGCCTGCCCCCCTATGGAGCCAGGACACGCATCGCCGGCTTCGGCAAGAAACATCGAAGGACGGACAACAGCGATTCTGCTTGAAGCGAAGCCCTTCGGCCCTTCTTGGCCGCTTGGCCCCTGCTCCTCGGCGCGTACGCGCACAACCTGCATTTTCGACTGCTCGGCAAGCTCGAGGGCAGCCTTCGCGAAATAGGAGATAACCAGATGTTTGCGAGCCTTCGACACGGCATTGTAAAACAGGCGGCGTTGTTCGTTCGTCAACGCGTTGCGATCTTCCTCCGTGCTCACCACCTCGAACGCATCGCGCACAGGAACAAAGCCGTCCACCGCCGCGATCGCAAAGACCCAATCTGCCTCGATACCCGTCATGGATTCATACGATACGATGCGAATCACGCGAGGATCGTCTGGGAATACCGGATCGCTCTCCCATGCACGCATCAGCTTTTCCACCTGCTCGGCCGATTCGTCGCCTTCCATCAGGGCGCTGACATCAAGAAACTCAAACAGGTCTTCCGCGCCCAGGGCGCGAAGAAGCGCAAAGCCCTTGCGACTCGCATTCTTCTCTATGAACGCACGTCCCGACTTGTAGCGCTCGGCAAGGACGCTCGCGCGCGAAAACGGCTCCGAGCCAAGCCTCTGAATGACGTCGCCAAGAGTGGAAAGCGCCTCGAGCGGACTTAAGCCTTTCTGCGCCGCATACGACACAAGCCCGCCCCACGCGTCGCTATTGGTGAGATGGTTGCCAAAACCGCACCAACAGCGCCACGCTACGCCGTCGTGCTCATCGGCAAGAAGTGCAAGCTTGGTGTGGGCGATAAGAGCATGAGCACGGTCCAATTCTCGGGGATCGCCGCCTATTCCGCCCGCAACAGGGGCGCAGGATGCCATAAAACCGCGCTTTTCGAGCATACGCTGCACCATACGGGCCCAACGGCGGTTGGGAACGACAATGCACATTCCGCCTTCGCTTCCCTCCCCTTCTTCGTCCGCGAGCGCGCGAATATATTTCGTCAAACCGTTAAGCTCGTCTTCAGGCGTGCTCCATTTCACGCACATCACGGCAGGAGCGTCAGGAAGCGCGGACGAGGCGCCGTCTTCGTTTATTTCGCCATGCGAGCAGGCAACCGCTCCTGGCTCTTTCGAAAGAATTTCGCCGTTCATAGACCCGTGGGCGCATAGCGCGTTCGAGAATGCGGCCACCTCCGACGCTCCGTAGGTTTGCGCAAGCTCGAACACCTGAACATTCCGGCGAAGCGTTTCGAACTCGGCGAACCCGCGAGCGTAAGGATGCTCGCCGCGCCTGGAAACCTCCTGGTTGGGATTGCCCGCAACGATAAGCTGTTTCCCCGCAAGCAGACACAAGCACGTCTGCTCCGCATGGCTGAGGTTCTGATAGTCGTCGCATAAGACGTATGCGTACGACCCGCGAGCGGAAGCTCCGGCATCGCTGTTCAGAAAATGCGCGCAGACGCAGGCGGCCTCTTGGGAAAGCATGGCCCCATACCCCTCGAGAAGCTTCGCCGCATGCGCGCGGGCTTTGCTCTCTTCGCCCGGCTCTAGCCAATCCCGCTCCTCTTCAAGCAGGCTCCACCGCGCATAGAAAAACTCGAGCATCTTGCGCAAACGACGGACAGGCTGTCCGAGCGTCTTCATGTCCTCAAGGAAGAAGTTGTACTCGGCGGAACTGAGCAGCCGAGGGCGGCGACCCGTGGCGGCAAGGGCATCTTCACGCGAAAGAACCTCGACGCAAAGCTCCTTCGCCGTAGCGATGCGAACCTTGTCGGCATCCTCTTTCTGCCCCATAACCGCACGAAGCCGGCTGCGAAAAGCCTGCGCCGAAAGGGCGCTTGAAACCTCGACAAGAATACCGTTCGGAGCAATTCCGTCTTCAACCAACGCAACGCATCGGCTCAGCAACGCCTCCGTCTTGCCGCTTCGAGCAGGGCCGCATACTTTCGCAAGACGCCCTTCATAGTGTGCGATATCTTCAAACATGAATACATGCCTCTTTCACGATTGCAGGTCATTCAGAACAACCCGCGAGAACTATCACGGATGATATTTCGGTCGGTCAGATCAGCCATGAAGAGGAGTCGAACGTGGCCGACGAGCCGTCTCGATAATCAACCGTCCACTCGAGGTAGCTAAGCTCGAAATCCGCCTCCTCAAGCGCGAAGAATTCTTCGATGTCTACGCCTTGGTTCTCTTCTTCCTCTTGCGCCGCAGCAAGCGAAGGCGATTCGAGGAAACCTTCTTCGGCCCGACGCTCGGCGGCGATGCGCTCCTGCTCGGCCGCAGCCGCAGCCTCTTCGGCGGCACAGCGTCGCTTCTCCTCGCGCTTTGCCTTGTTTGCAAGACCTTCGAGACGCTGCTTTTCGAACGATTCCTCGCTCGGAGCGCTGATACGGCAAACATCTTCGCCCAAACGGCCAGCGGCAAGCGCGGCGCGCATCCGGGAGACCACTTCGCTCGTCGACGCGGGCATGCCCGAAGCGGAATCAAGACGCAAACGGACAACGAGAGCGCCGTTTTCAAGCTCGATTTCAAGCCATGTGAACGACAGCGAATCGTTGCCGATTTCGCGTTGACGACGGTTGAAGATCTGCATGTTATTCACAACGGTATGGAATTGGTTATAAAGCCAACGCTCGATAACCGTGTTCCACAGCGTCTCCGATTCCTCGTCTTCGCGGGAAAGATATCTGCGCGTGCCGAGCTTCACAAGCATGCGCATGGTGTTTTCAGGCTCTGCATCGCTTTCGGCTTTGTGCGTTCGCACCAAAGCCGTGCCGACGTAGGTATAGCACCTCCCTACCTCCAAGCGGGTTTCCTCGGAATCGAAGCGTTCGTCTATGTCCAGGATAAGCGTCAAAGACGGACGTGGCTGAGCCATGGTTTCCTCCTTGCATTCTTGCTCCTTCGCCGTGCCTAACGCCGCGCCAATTACGGCCGTTTCTCAATCAACACGCTCTTGAGCAGGTCTTCTTCTCATGAGCATGAGTATAGAATCGCCAAACAGGGATAAATAATCCCGCAAGGATGATATACGCGACACCAGGCATCCATACCTTATGATTGCGCCGCAGCCGTCCTTTCTAGAATCCAGTGCCAAGGCGAGACGCCCTTTCGTCCCGCCTCGAAATGTACGTGCAACTGATTACAAGAAAGGAGGGGAGCGTATGGCGAAACTTTCGTTGACGCGCCGCAGCTTCCTGAAGGCATCTGCCGTCGTCGGCGCTGCAAGCGCGCTCGGATTCGCAACCACGCCCTCTACCGCACTTGCCGAAGGGGAAGACGCATCGGCGGGTGAAGTCAAGCGCATTCGTTCCTGCTGCCGCGCTTGCGGCAAGGTCGAATGCGGCGTTTGGGTCACCGTGCAAGACAACAAGGTCATCAAGGTCGAGGGCGACGAATCCAACGCCCACAGCCGCGGACACTGCTGCGCGAAATCCCAATCGTCCATGCTCGCCCTGTACCACCCCGACCGCCTTCGTTACTGCATGAAGCGCACCAACCCCAAGGGCGAAAACGATCCCGGCTGGGTTCGCATCTCTTTGGCGGAAGCCTTCGACGAAGCCGGCGCAAAACTCGACGAGATCAAATTCGCCTACGAGCACTACTGCATCGACGGCGTGACCACCAACCCCAAGCACATCAAGCTGAGCGGCAAGCCGTTCATGCAGTGCGTGCGGGACATCGCGGCGTGGCTGCGGGAGACCGGCCTGGAGGGGACGGATTTCCCCGTCTCCTTCGAGATCAATCCCCACCTCGACCAGTGGGAGGAGATCGTGGCGGCCGCCAAGGAGGTCGCTTCCTACTCGAAGAACTACGCCATCAAAATCCCCTGC
>USEQ01000024.1 GCA_900553655.1 uncultured Slackia sp.
CAGGCGGCCTGGCCTCTCTTCTCGAGGCCATCGACGAGTGCGGTTCCAATGTCGAATACGGCTACTGTTTTTCTCGGGGAGAAGAAACGGCCATTGACGTTTTGAAGGTGGCCGACGCCTCCATCGAGGCTACACTGTCTGAGAAAGGTTTCGATATCGTAAAGGCAGAGGAAGTCTACGCGCTCGATGAATAAAACAGGAATTGACAACGGTCTTTTCAACGCAGGACGGAACTCTGAAACGGGGTTCCGTCCTTCTGGTGCAGGAGATTCGCGTTCGTCTGCCAGTGCAACGCACTGGCCACGGCGCGCGACTTCGCAAACGATTGCAGGGTTTTTTGCGAAAAGCGCCCTCTGCGCGCTCGTTCTTTCCGTCTCGTTCGGCCTGCCAGCTTATGCGGACGTGCGTCCTACCGACGAGGTTGTCTCCGAGCCCATCTCGTCGTCGGGCATAGCCGAGACGCTTTGTCCCGATATTCAGGCGGAAAACGCTCTGCTTATATCCGAGGACGGAACCGTGTATTTCTCGCGCGATGCCTCGGAGCCGGTGAAGATCGCTTCTATCACCAAAGTCATGACGGCCATCGTAGCGCTTGAGAACGCGTCGCTTGACACCGTGGTCACCGTGGACGAAGAGGCGGCGACGGTGGGCGAGTCGTCTGCGGGGCTTCTGCAGGGCGATTCCATGGATCTGCAGGCCGCCCTTTACGCGTTGATGGTGCCGTCGGGAAACGACGCCGCCGTCGCTATCGCGAAGTGTGTCGGACCTCTTCTTCCTTCCTACGATGGAACGAACGCTCTGGAGGCTTTCGTCGCCGCCATGAACGAGAAGGCCGAAGAACTGGGCTGTTCCGATACGCTGTATTCCAATCCCCATGGACTTGATGCGGACGGTTACGAGAGCGACGCCCATTCTACCGCCGCCGATGTAGGCATTGTCGTGAGCTACGCCATGGAAAACGATCTTTTTCGAGAAATCGTCGATGCGGGAGACTCGTCGATTTACGTGCAGGACGCGCAGGGTCAAGATCGAGAAATCGATCTCGTGTCTACCGACGAACTCATCGGCGTCTATGAAGGAATCTGCGGAGTGAAGACGGGAACCACCGTGGAGGCTGGATACTGCTTCGCAGGCGCGGTTTCCCGCGATGAAGGGGAGTTCTACAGCGTTGTTCTCGGGAGTCCCGACAGCGAAGCTCGTTTCGCCGACACCGTGGCCCTCTTCGACTGGATGTATGGCAACATCGTCGAGCAAAGGCTTATCAACTCCGATTCGTTCGTCGACTATCAGGGAGCTCAAACGCCCCTTGTTGCGAACGTCGCTCATGCCGAATGGGTGGATTGCCTCGTGCCGGCAACGGTTTCCGACCCCGATATCTCCGCACGGATCTTCGCCCTTGCCGGAGACATCGAACAAAACGTCACGTATCGGGACCTGCGGGGAGACGTGTCTGCAGGCGATATAGTCGGCTCGATCGAATTCGTGCAGAACGGAACGGCTGTCGCCAGCTGCGACTTGATCGCGACGTCCGACGTGGCGGCTCCCAATGTCTTTCAACGAATTGGCGTGTGGTTCGATAGGGCCGTTCGAGAATTCCAGAACCAGCCCCTCCAGGCAACGTCCGTCTGCCTGAACGCCCCTTCGCCCGTTTCTGACCGATAGTCCTCACGCGTCTTACGAAAGACGCCGTTGCGAGAAAGGAAATGACCATGGCTACCGTGTGCCCCGTCTGCAATGCGCCGCTCGGCGAATCCGACTCCGCATGTCCTGTTTGCGGTTTTAAGCTTCTTGGACGTACGCAGGCGTTTTCTCCCATCTCCGCCGTGCAATCCGCGGAGAATACCGCTTCCGCCTCCATTCTCGAGGAGGCGACCTTGCGCATTGTGAAGGGCCCCCAGGTTGGAAACGTCTTCCGTCTTTCTTGCGAGCAGATAACCGTCGGACGAAGCCCCCAGTGCGATATCTTCCTCAACGATATGACCGTCTCCCGTATGCACGCAACCCTCGATCGCGTTCCTGGGGGCTATAAGATCGTCGACGCCGATTCTTTCAACGGGCTTTGGGTCAACAATCTCAATGTGAAAGAGGCCGTTCTCAACGACGGGGATGTCGTTCAGATCGGCACATTCTGCCTTTTGTACCAGTCCACCCCTCGCGTGTAGCGCTCGGTATCGCAAAGTAAGGATAAGTTCTATGGAGTTGATTTCTGGAAACGAAGCCATCGCCCGCGGCGCCTGGGAGGCCGGCGCGGCAATCGGCGTCGCGTATCCGGGCACGCCTTCTACCGAAACCATGGAGGCGTTTTCGAAGCTGCCTGACGTGTATGCGGAATGGTGCCCCAACGAGAAGGTCGCCGTCGAGGTCGGGCTTGGCGCGTCTGCTGCCGGGAAGCGCGTCCTTTCCACCATGAAGCACGTCGGCGTCAATGTGGCCGCCGACCCTTTGTTCACCGCCGCCTATACTGGCGTCGGAGGAGGCATGGTCGTTCTTGCGGCCGACGACCCGGGAATGCATTCGTCTCAAAACGAGCAGGATTCTCATTATTACGCGGCGGCTGCGCACATCCCCATGCTTGACCCCGCAGACAGCGCCGAGGCGCTGGCTTTCACGCGCGAAGCCTTCGAGCTCTCGGAGCGCTTTGACGTGCCCGTGTTCATTCGCTCGACTGTGCGCATCTCTCATACGAAATGCCCGGTAGAGCTTGGAGAGAGGGCTTTCGTCGATCGAAGGCCCTATGAAAAAGACCAGGCCAAATGGGTTATGATGCCGCTTTACGCAAAAGAGCGCAGACTTTCGCTCGATGAGCGCATCGAGCGCGTGCGCGCCTTTGCGGAGTCCTCTCCTCTGAATCGCATCGAAGAAAGATCCTCCGAGATCGGAATCATTTGCCTGGGCGCGACGTATCAGCACGTGCGCGAGGCGTTACCCGAGGCGAGCGTTCTCAAGCTCGGCATCTCCTGGCCTCTTCCTCCTAAATTGCTCGAGACGTTTGCGAGCTCGGTCGAGAAGGTTTATGTGGTCGAAGAGGCCTCTACGTACCTTTCGGACCAGGTGAAAGCCGCAGGCGTTGCGCTGGAGACCCCCGTGGGAGAAATCCCGCCATATGGAGAGCTTACGCCCGGTGTGATTGCGCAGGCTTTCGGTGCTGAGGCCGCAAGCTGCCACGAGGTCCCCGACGGCATTCCTCCTCGTCCTCCCGCGCTATGCCCCGGATGTCCTCATCGTCTGGTTTTTCGCGAGCTCGCTCGCATGAAAGCTATCGTTACCGGTGATATCGGGTGCTATACGCTCGGTGCCATGGCGCCGCTTTCGGCTATCGACACGTGCGTGGACATGGGCGCTTCCATCTCTATGGCCCATGGATTCGAGCTCGGCCTTAAAGACATCGACCATAAGCCCGTCGTTGCCGTTATCGGCGACTCCACGTTCGCCCATTCGGGAATCACCTCGCTGCTCAACACTGTTTACAACTGCGGTGCGGGCACGGTATGCATCCTCGACAACCGCACTACCGCGATGACCGGCCATCAGGGCAACCCTGTGAACGGCATTACGCTTCAGCATCGTCCTAGCCGCGAACTCGATCTGCCTGCACTCGTGCGCGCCCTTGGCGTAGACGATGTTCGAACGGTCGACCCCATGGACATGAAGGAGACGCGTCGCGCCCTTAAGGAGGCTGTCGCCTCCGATTGCCTGAGCGTCATCGTGTTCCAGTCTCCGTGCGTGCTTCTGACCAAGGATCGTGCTGCGGCGTATGAGGTGAGAAGCGACTGTCGTGCATGCGGGACGTGCTCGCTGCTTGGCTGCCCCGCTATATCGTGCGACCCTGAAACGAAGACGGCTTCCATCGATGCCTCTCTGTGCGTCGGGTGCTCCCAGTGCGCCCAGGCGTGTCCTTACGGATGCATCGAGCAGACGGGAGGTTCCCATGAGTAATACCACCACGGTTCTTCTGTGCGGAGTGGGAGGCCAAGGAGCGCTCCTTGCTGCCGATATCCTCGCACGGTGCGCAATGGCATGCGGCGACGACGTGAAGCTTTCGGAAATCCATGGAATGGCGCAACGAGGCGGGGCCGTCACGACGGTGGTGCGCCTGGGGAAGAATGTGCGTTCCATGCGTGCCGACAAGGGCGGGGTCGACTATCTCGTTTCCTTCGAAACCACCGAAGCGCTGCGCAATCTCGACTATGTGAAACGTGACGGCGTGCTTATCACCAACGACGAATCAATCAAGCCGCTTCCTGTGCTGACGGGCAAAATCGAGATGCCGCGTGCCGTTCGTAAAACTCTGTCATCCTATGGCGCCAAGGTCATTCCGGCCGAACTTCTCGCCAAGCAGGCCGGGAGCACGAAGGCCGTCAACATCGTTTTGCTCGGTGCTCTTTCTGCATATCTGGACTATCCTGAAGAGGTGTGGGAGAGCGTAATCGAGCAACGCGTTCCGGCTCGATTCAAAGACATCAACCTTAAGGCATTCGCCATGGCACGCGCCTATGTGCGCGAGCGCGCCGAATAGGAGGCTTAGGATATGGGCGTTTCTCAGATCAGCGTATTCATCGAAAGTCGTCCGGGACATATGTCCCGCGTGCTCGATTCGTTCAATGAAGCCTGTATCAGCGTGCGCGGGTACAGTGCGTCCGATACGGGGGATTACGGCATCGTCCGCTTCATCGTTGACGATCCCGACAAGGCGCTTTCAATCCTGGAGCAGATGGGTGCGGCGGCCGCTAAGACGGAAGTGCTGTGCTTGCGTCTTGCCGACAAGCCCGGCGAGCTCGCCCGCATTATGGGAATCATGGCGCGGAACAACATCAACGTGGTATACAGCTATTCTCTCATCTCGACCTACATTGCCATTTCGGTCAAAGATTTGAAGGCGGCGGAGGACGTCCTTCGCGGCGAGCCCGTGGAACTGATAGATCAGAGCGACCTCGTGGGGTATTTCGATTCCGTCGAAGCTCAGGAAAATACTCCGGAGGAAGGCAGGTAGTCTGGTGGATATCACGAAAAAAGGCGCAGCGCTTAAGGCCGCTGCAGCGGGCCGCTTCGACGAGCTGCCTATTCGCAATCCCTCGATTGAGTGCGCAAGCCGCGAGCGTATCCGCGCCATTCAACTCGCACGCCTTATCGATCAGGTCGAATGGACTTACGGTCATGTGTCGTGGTACCGCGAGCGCATGGACGAAATGGGTGTGAAGCCATCCGACATCAAAACACTCGATGACGTGCGAAAACTCCCCTTTACAGACAAAGCGGTTCTGCGCGATACGTTTCCGTATGGATTGTTCGCCGTGCCGTTGGATGAAGTTGTGGAGCTTCATGCCTCTTCTGGCACGACGGGCAAGCCCATTGTTGTCGGCTATAACAAAGAAGACATGGACCTATGGGCCGATTGCATCATGCGTCTCGTTCAGATGGCGGGCGTGGTGCCGAGCGACCGTGTCCAGATGGCTTTCGGCTACGGCATGTTTACCGGCGGATTCGGCCTTCATTACGGCCTTCAGCGTCTGGGCTGTATGATGATTCCCGCTGGGTCGGGCAATACGGAGCGGCAAATTCAGATGATTCAAGATTACGGATCGACCGTCTTTGTTTCAACGCCGTCGTATGCATTGCATGTATGCGAGGTCGGCGAGAAGATGGGCTTCGATTGGGAGAAGAGCACGCTTCGCGTCGGCCTGTTCGGCGGCGAGCCGTGTACGCCCGCTTTGAAGGCGGAGGTCGAACGTCGCATGCATATCGTATGCACCGACAACTACGGTTTGACCGAGGTCATGGGTCCCGGGGTTTCGGGGGAATGCCTCGCCGAGCGCGACATGCAGCATATCGCCGAAGATCATTTTCTCTGGGAGGTCGTAGATCCTGAAACCGACGAGCCCGTTGCCGAGGGCGAGATGGGCGAGCTCATCCTGACTCCTCTCGGCAAACATGCCATCCCGGTGCTTCGTTACCGCACCCATGATTTAACACGCGTTGTGACCGAGCCTTGTGCATGCGGACGCACAACCGCGCGTATGCAGAAGGTGCGTTCGCGCTCCGACGACATGCTCATCATCCGTGGAACGAACGTCTTTCCCAGCCAGGTCGAGGACGTTCTCTCGGGAATCGCGGGCGTCACGCCTCATTACCGCATTGTCGTCGACAACGAGACGGGTCTTGACCGCATGACCGTACATGTGGAGTTGCGTCCCGAAGCGTTCTCTGATTCCTTCGAGGAGATGGATGCATTCCGCCGCCATATCGAAGAAAAGCTCAAGGGCGTTTTGCTCGTGGGGTCTAAGGTGAAGCTGGTGGAGCCTGGCGGTATTGAGCGCAGCATCGGCAAGACGAAGCATGTCGAGGATCGCCGCGTGAAATAGAACGGCTGCATTGTCGTGCTGCTACGGTGCAGCGATTTTTGGATTATGAACATGAGCCTTATCAAAACACATACCTGCAAGACGAATCAGGGCGAGTTTCCCGTGAAAGGGAGGTTCGCCCCTTCTCCAACGGGGCGCATGCATGCGGGAAATATTTTCTCTGCCCTCGTTGCCTGGTTGATTGCGAAATCGCAGGGCGGCAAAATCGTTTTGCGTATTGAAGACCTTGATGCGCAGCGTTCAAAGCAGCGTTATATCGATGCGGTGATGGGGGATTTCGAAGCCTTGGGGCTGTTTTGGGACGAAGGGCCCTTTTTCCAGCACGGCAGGGAAGAGGTCTACGAAAACGCGTACAAAAAGCTCGAAGAGAAGGGGCTGGTATACCCGTGCTTTTGCACGCGGGCCGATTTGCACGCAGCCTCTGCTCCGCATGCGGGGGAGCGTTTTGTCTATCCAGGCACGTGCCGTAACCTCGATTCGTCGCAACGTCTCGAGAAAAGCCTTGTCCGAACGCCCGCCAAGAGGCTCATCGTTCCCGACGAATTCGTCGAATTCGACGATTGCGTCCAGGGGCGCGTTTGCCAGAACCTTTCAAGGGAATGCGGGGATTTCGTCGTGCGTCGTTCCGATGGCGCCTATGCATACCAGCTCGCTGTGGTGGTGGACGATGCCGAACAGGGGGTCACTTCGGTCACGCGCGGCGTCGATTTGCTTTCTTCTACCCCTCAGCAGATTCATCTACAAGAACTCCTGGGGCTTCCGCATCCACAATACGCCCACGTCCCCCTTATCACGGCGCATGACGGCAGGCGTCTTTCCAAGAGGGATAAAGATGCGGAGCTTGATCGGCTGATTGCACGCTTCGGATCGCCTCGAGCAGTTATCGGACATATTGCGGGAATAACGGGGCTCGCGCCCTCATGCGACCCGTCAACTCCCGAAGAGTTGCTCGATTGCTTCGATCTGCGCTCATTGCCCGAATCGTTCGTCGACAGAAAGTCGATCGAGTGGAAGTGAAGCCGGACCGCAATCGAAAAGGCTATCCTGATAGACATCTTGAGGAATGGGCGCATGCGATTCCGTCTCGCGTTGAAATGCGAGGCAGGTTTGAAAGAGTCAATAACGATTCTGGCTGAAGGCGCAAGCCGTGTGGCAAGATAGCCTCGACACAGCGTCTTTTGGAACGCCAAGGGAGTGTTGTAAGTTGCCGTGCTGTCTTGTTGAGCATGGCCACGATCTCGGAAAACTGAACACGGCGACATAGACATACTCTACGTGCATAAAGACCGCCAGGGCCAGGGGGCGGCCGGCCGTATCCTCTTTGAGCTCGAGGTTGCGGCTGCGCCCTTTGGAAAAACTGTGGTCTGCGCTGACGTCTCTCTCACGGCGCAGTCTTTTTTCGAGCATATGGGGTATGAAACCGTTTGCAGCAGGGCGGTAATGTGTCGTGGAGTTGAGCTTGCGAACTTTCGGATGGTAAAGCGGATCTTTTGACGGCATGATGCCGAACGACAATGCGCCGCGTCGTTTTGGCTAGAGGACGAACGCGGCTGTGCTGTTCGCCATAATTGCAGCGGCGTAGAACGCACCAAGGGCGATATTCACGCTGCAGATTTGAGCCATGGCGCCGATACGCGAAGCAGGAACCAGGGGATTCGCGAAAAGCGCTTTGAGCAAAGGATACGATGCAAGCAGCATGAACGGTACGATGATTAGCCCTCGACCGAAGAAGAGCGCGCATAGCGCCGCTATGGCGCAAACCCACACGACGAGGGCCGCATGGTACAGCTTCAGAGCGCGGTTTCGCCCCAGAAGGCAGGGAAGCGTTTTGCGGCCCGATTCGACATCTTTCTCTCTGTCGCATGTATTGTTCGTCAGCATGATGAGCCCGACGCCGATTATCTCGGGTACGGCCCAGAGCAAAACGGCGAAGTCGAGACGGCCGGTAAGAGCCTGATAGCAAGCGAGCGGAATAAGACCGCCCATGACAATGCCGCTTACCGCCTCCCCTAGAGGCAGGTAGGATATGGGCGTTTTCCCTGCGGAATATACAACAACGAAGAATGCGCCGATTATGCCGATTACCAGCGGAATCCATCCTGCGTAGTATATGACATAAACGCCCAGGACGAATGCTGCGGCAAGGAAGCCAAGGGCGAGGTTGCGTGCGGTGCGGGGGTTTACGTTGTTGTACACCAGCGTGGCATCGGATTTTTCGACGTTGTCGTCGAGCGAGTCCGTGCCTTTGACAAAGTCATAGTAGTCGTTGAAGGTATTGACTGCAGATTGCATCAAGATGCAGATGGCGAGGAGGACGATCGCGAGCGATATGCTGACGGCTTCAGAGAAAACCGAGGCGGCGCACACGGCGATAAGGCAGGGGAGGATGGCGGCTGGCCATGTGTGCGGAGCGGCAAGCTGGATCGCCATGCGTACCGTGAACGCGTCGAAACGTTCTTGCCTTGACTCCATTTCGGTCATGGGATAGGTTCCTTTCTTTTCGCCGCCTTGATCAAGGCGGCGTATGCTGTGCATCTCTTCTCCGTGCGTCTTGCTGTGGCTGCAGGGCAAATTCCTCGATTATTCAGGCTGCGGCTTCGGATTACGATTGATTATCGCCCAATCCAGCGGCCGCGCGCATTCTTTCGATAAAACTACCGAACCGTTCGCGTACCGAGGCGCTTGCGACGCTTCCGAAGTTGCGAATGGTATGCAGGATGATTTCCTTGGTTTCGTGATCGAGATTCTTTCCATCGCGCAAAACGCCGGCGACATTCGGCAGCCATGCGCCGTTGAACTCTTGCCAGCTTGTAGCATCGCTCGAGATGATGAGCTCGTATATGGTATCGATGAAGGTTTCTCGCTGCTCCGGCGTGCAGCTTTTCAGCCAGCGGTCGAGCGTCTGGTCGAAGAAAGCCGCCGACGGGTTGAGCGATTCCTGGTATAAGAAATCGTCATTGCAGGTGAGCCACGAGAACGGATTGTGCTGGAAGATGCCCGTAGCCTGAGACTGGACAACGGAGAAGTCGTCTCGATGCTCGAGCATCATTCCGAAGATAGATGATTCCGGCACCGTCTTGTCCAGCTTGTCCTTGAAATGTTGCTCCTCGAAACGGGGAGAGGGAGAATTGAGGAAGCTCGGTCCGTCGTGGTTGAAGATGCGTTCGATCCTTCCGTAGCCCGTCTCATCGACCGTGGCTGCGGCGAATTCGGCGAGGTTTCCTCCTTTGGAGTGGCCGCCTACCATGATGCGCGCATCGGGCGGCAATGCCGAAAGCACCCCCGAGACAT